>NZ_JBAPPI010000172.1:0-18944 GCF_049280035.1 Mycobacterium sp.
GTGTGGATGCTCCTATGCAGCGTCAAGTGCCTGCGTTGTTGGGTTTAGGTCGGCTTGGAGTGCTCGGTAGAGCTCGCGGACCACGGCCCGTTTAAGGCAGCGGATGATCTCCTTCTTGGTCTTGCCTTCTTGGGTTCGGCGGGTCAGGTAGACCTTGGTGGGTTCGTGCCAGCGCAGCCTGTTGACGACGATCAGATGTATGGAGCTGTTGGCGTCTCGGTCGCCGCCGCGGTGCAGGCGGTGGCGGGTGGTGTTGCCGCTGCTGGCCGGTATGGGGGCCACGCCGCACAGCCGCGCCAGGGATGCCTCGGACTTCAGCCGTTCGATGTTCTGACCTGCCGTGGTGAGCACCTGCCCGGCTGCCTCGGTTCCAACACCGCTAATCGCCAACAGGTTTGGCGCACGCTCGGCCAGTATGGCCTCGAGCTCACGATTGGCTTCGGCGATCTCCTCATCGATCATCTGAATCCGTTTGGCTAGTCGGCGCAGCATCCTGCGGGCCGTGACCGTGGGATCGTCGATGGCGCCGTTGGCTGGGATGCGCAGTCGGGCGCAGCGCGCCACCAGGGCCGCCCGGTCGTAGCTGGACAACTTCGCGCGCAAGCCGTCGGGAGCGCACCACAGCAGTCCATGGATCTGATGCAGTGCAGCCCTGCGCGCCTTGACCGCACTGCGACGGGTCGCCCGGATCTCACGCACCGATTCGACATACCCCTGGCGATT
The DNA here is from genome assembly GCF_049280035.1 of Mycobacterium sp. Lineage (GTDB taxonomy): Bacteria > Actinomycetota > Actinomycetes > Mycobacteriales > Mycobacteriaceae > Mycobacterium. The sequence goes on from NZ_JBAPPI010000172.1 coordinate 724, forward strand.
CTTGGGCATGGCCAGCGCAGCTTCGCTGAGCACCGCGCGGGCGGCATTGATCGCATCGATCGGGTCGGACTTGCCGCGCCGGCGCCGATCTTGGCGATTGGGCCGGGATACCTCGATCACCGTCACATCGTGAGCCTGCAGAAACCGTTGCAGGCCAGCCCCGTAGGACCCGGTTCCCTCCAGCCCGGCCTTGACCAGGGTGCCGAGCGCACGCGCCCAGGACAGCAGCTGCCGGTAACCGGTCGAGGTTGCGGGAAACTCACGTTCGTCGAGCAGTTTTCCGGTCTCAGCGTCCAGCGCTGCGCCGTGATGGGAGAGTTTGTGGGTATCGACGCCGATCACGACGTGACGAGACCCCGAATGTGTTGTCATGCTGTACCTGCCGTCCTCTATTGCGGTGGATGGGTGGCGACACCGGCGTCGGCGGTTGGACAGGACAGAGATGGGTGCTTGTAGCGCAAGCTCCTATGAGGTCACAGCCGTCGCGTCGGTGACGTCGCGCGCCACTCCCAGCGACGGCCGACAAATCCACACAAGGACAACCAGTCGGCGTCAGTCGAGGTCAGAGTCAGACCGCCACCGGCAGTGACGCACCCCCGTGCTCTCTGTCGATATCGCAATACACCGGAGGCTGATCGCAACCTGGGGCCCGGCAGGTCAAATCCCGGCACCGGACAAACTCGGCCAGTTTGGCCGACGGGATGTAGCGCGACTCGGCGGCAACCGGAACGATCAGTGGCTGCAGCGTGGCCGACTTGGCCAATTCAGCGACCACCTCGGGTGGAATCAGCCCGTCTGCGCCGGCCATATACCCCGGCGTCGTCCCATTGCCGTCGACGCTGGCCTGCTCGGCGACCACATGGATCACCACATTGCGGTTCCGCATGCGGCCCCGGGTCTCCACGCAGTCCGAATCCCCGCAGGTGCACATCAGCCGTTCGGCACCGGCGACCAAGGCGCCCAACGCATCGGCGCGCCGCTGCGCCTTCGTCCGGGGATCTGCCTCGCACACCGTGCCCGCCAGCTCATCTAAGCGGCGGTCCAGCGCCCGGCCGGTGCTGGCGAACACGTTGCCGTACACCTCGGCGATACCGGGCACCAACTCGGACACGTTCAGGTAGCGGCCTTTGAGTTCTTTATTCGTCCGGCGGACCGCGTCACGATCGACCTCGGCGACAATGGCATCAACCCGCATCGCCAGATTGCCGCGAGTGAGCGACGGCCAGCGCGGGGCGCGCCCCGCCAACTGCGCATCGACCGCAGCCAGCGCCTTCTCGTCGGTGATCAGCGCCGTACGATAGGCGATCACGCTGAACATCGCGTAATTAATGTCCCCGGCGGCAAGACATTCCCCCACTTTGGGCAGCCGCTCTCGCATGATTTCGGCATCACGCATGTGGCTCGACGCCAGCGCGCGGCTGATCCGCAGGACTGCGGCCAGTTCGGCGGCCATCGCGTCCCACAGGTCGGCGACCCACTCCGCGCAATCGCCGTACTGGCGATGCCGCAGCCGCATCAGGTCGGCGACCGCGTTCAGCCGCTGCGCCGTGGCCTGCGCTTCGATCCGCGTCGCTATGCACGCTCGTTCGAGCAGGGCAGTCGACTCGTTAGTCGTCGACAACTCCATTGACTCGAACATACATTCGATTCTATCACCGCCTCCCGACAAACAACGGACCGGCAAAGAAAACTAGAACGTGTTCCAGAAATGGTGTTACGGTGGCGCCCGTGATCCTGGACAAATTCCGACTCGACGACAAGGTCGCCGTTGTCACCGGCGGCGGCCGCGGCCTCGGCGCGGCCATCGCGCTGGCTTTCGCGGACGTCGGCGCCGACGTAGTCATTGCCTCACGCACCCAATCCGAACTAGAGGCCGTTGCCGACCAGGTCCGCGCTGCCGGACGCCGGGCCCACATCGTCGCCGCGGACCTGGCCCACCCCGAAGTGACCGCGGAGTTGGCCGGCCAGGCCGTCGAAGCATTCGGACGGCTGGACATCGTGGTCAACAACGTCGGCGGCACCATGCCCAACGCGCTGTTGAGCACGTCGACGCAGGATCTCAAGGCCGCGTTCACCTTCAACGTCGCAACCGCCCACGCCTTGACCACCGCCGCGGCGCCGCTGATGCTCGAGCACTCCGGCGGCGGCAGCATCATCAACATCACCTCGACGATGGGACGGGTGGCCGGCCGCGGTTTCGCCGCCTACGGCACCGCCAAGGCCGCACTCGCGCACTACACCCGGCTGGCCGCGCTGGACCTGTGCCCGCGGATTCGGGTCAACGCCATCGCGCCGGGGTCGATCGCCACCTCGGCGCTGGACATCGTCGCCTCCAATGACGAGCTGCGTACGCCGATGGAAAAAGTGACACCAATGCGCCGCCTCGGTGAGCCTGACGAGATCGCTGCCGCCGCAGTATATTTGGCCTCACCCGCGGGTGCCTACCTGACCGGCAAGGTGCTCGAAGTCGACGGCGGCATCACCTTCCCCAACCTCGACCTACCGATCCCGGACCTGTGAGCGGAACTATGACCATGGCCATTCGCGTCGCCCAGATCGGCACCGGCAACGTCGGCGCCCATGCGCTAAAAGCACTGATTACCAATCCAGAGTTCGAGCTCACCGGGGTGTGGGTGTCGTCGGAATCCAAAGCGGGTAAGGACGCCGGAGAGCTTGCCGGACTTAAAGACTCGACCGGCATCACCGCGACTACCGACTTGGACGCGGTACTCGCCACCAAGCCGCAGTGCGCCGTCTACACCGCGATGGCCGACAACCGGTTGCCCGACGCTCTCGACGATTACCGGCGCATCCTGGCCGCCGGAGTGAACGTCGTCGGCAGCAGCGCGGTCTTCTTGCAGTATCCGTGGAACGTGCTTCCGCCCGAACTACTCACGCCGATCGAAGATGCTGCGCGGGATGGTAATTCGAGCCTGTTCGTCAACGGCATCGATCCCGGGTTTGCCAACGATTTGCTGCCGCTTGCACTGGCGGGCACCTGCCAGAACATCCAGCAGATCCGCTGCATGGAGATCGTCGACTACGCCACCTACGACAGCGCGACGGTCATGTTCGACGTGATGGGGTTCGGCAAACCGATCGACGAGATCCCGATGCTGCTGCAACCGGGGGTGCTGAGCCTGGCCTGGGGATCGGTCGTGCGCCAACTCGGCGCCGGGCTGGGTCTCGAACTCGACGCGGTCGAAGAGATGTACGTACGCGAACCGGCACCCGAGGACTTCGATATCGCCTCCGGGCATATCCCCAAGGGCAGCGCCGCCGCGCTGCGGTTCGAGGTGCTCGGACTGGTCGACGGCGATCCCGTCGTCGTCCTGGAACATGTCACCCGGCTGCGCGACGACCTATGCCCGGACTGGCCACAGCCGGCTCAGGCCGGTGGCTCCTACCGGATCGAGATCACCGGCGAACCGTCGTACGGCATCGACGTCTGCTTGAGCAGCCCCAACGGCGACCACAATCACGCCGGCCTGGTGGCCACCGCGATGCGCGTCGTCAACGCCATCCCCGCCGTGGTGGCCGCTCCGGCGGGAATCCGGACCACGCTGGACCTGCCGCTGGTCACCGGCCGCGGCCTCTACACCGCGGGCTAGATGTTTCGGCTAACCTAACTTTCTTATTCGCCGGATGAAAGTAGGTTAGGTGACGCAGGAGACCGGTGCCCGGCCCAAAACTGGCTGGTATCTGCTCGGCCCCGCGTTCGTCGCCGCGATCGCCTATGTCGACCCGGGCAATGTGGCGGCCAACGTCAGCGCCGGCGCGCAGTTCGGCTTCTTACTGCTGTGGGTCGTCGTCCTCGCCAACGTGATGGCCGGCATGGTGCAGTACCTGTCGGCGAAGCTCGGGCTGGTTACCGGGCGCTCGCTGCCGGAAGCAGTCGGTGCCCAGCTGAGCCGGCGCGCCCGACTGGCTTATTGGGCGCAGGCCGAGATCGTCGCGATGGCCACCGACGTCGCCGAGGTGGTCGGTGGGGCGATCGCGCTGCGCATCCTGTTCCACCTGCCGCTGCTGATCGGCGGGGTAATCACCGGGGTGGTATCGCTGCTGCTACTGAGAATCCAGGACCAGCGCGGCCAGCAATTGTTCGAACGTGTCATCACCGGATTGCTGCTGGTGATCGCGATCGGCTTCACGGCCAGTTTCTTTGTCGCAACACCGCCGCCCAGTGAGGTCATCGGCGGGCTGGTGCCGCGATTCCATGGGAAGGAAAGCGTGCTACTGGCCGCCGCCATCCTGGGCGCGACGGTGATGCCGCATGCGGTGTATCTGCATTCCGGGTTGGCCCGCGACCGGCACGGCCATCCCGAGCCGGGGCCGGACCGGCGTCGGCTACTGCGCGTCACCCGGTTGGACGTCGGGCTGGCGATGGTGGTGGCCGGCGCAGTGAACGCCGCCATGCTGCTGATCGCTGCGCTTAACATGCGGGAGCGCGGCCGCACCGGTTCCATCGAAGGCGCTTACACCGCGGTGCACGACACCGTGAGCCCAACCGTCGCGGTGTTCTTCGCAATCGGATTACTGGTTTCGGGTTTGGCATCGGCATCGGTGGGCGCATATGCCGGCGCGATGATCATGCAGGGGTTGCTCTACCGGTCGATTCCGATGCTGGTGCGTCGACTGGTGACGCTGATGCCCGCGCTGCTGATTCTGGCGCTGGGTGTCAACCCGACCCGCACGTTGGTGCTGTCGCAAGTCGTGCTGTCGTTCGGCATTCCGTTCGCGGTGCTTCCGTTGGTACGACTGACTGGCGACCGGGCGCTGATGGGAGATGACGCCAATCACCGCATCACGAGCGCTATTGGCTGGGTGGTCGGTGTGCTGATCAGCCTGCTCAATACGGTGCTGATCTACCTCACTGTGGCTGGCTGAGCATAAACAGGGTGCACGAACTCAGGGCTCCAGCTGGCAGAATCGGAAAGTATGCCCACGCCACCGCGCCGAGTTCTCCGCATGCGGGCGGTTGACCTCACCAACCGCATCCCCGGCTACCGATTCCGCGAGCACGGTGAAGGCGACGATGCCTGGAAGCAGGTCAAAACAAGGGCTGTCTCTGAATTGCACCCCCACGAAGGCAGTCTGCTACCCGAAGTGGTCACGGTAAAGTTCACCGACGGAACAGAGCGTTACTTCAACCCCGACGACCCGGTCGAAATCCAACCCGCATAACGGGCTAGGGGTCTGACCTGATGCAGCGTGCTTCGCACGACGGTCAGCTCCCGGACGGTGCTGATCTAGCTCACCGTGAGCGGCTCGGCACAGGGCGGTTGGCCTTGGCTTTCGGCGCTACCGGTGCGCCCAACTCCAGAAGTTCGTCCAACAGCGCGTCCATCTGAGTTACCGGCGGCAGCGCTCCGCCCCGCTGGCGGTACGCGCTACGAACGCTCGCCAGCAGTCGCAGTTCCCGTTCGATGGTGTGCCGGTCCCGCGTGCTGTCATCTACCGAAGCGCTCATTGCGTGATCCTTACACCGAATAGGCAACACCAACAGCGTGACGCGCCGGAATTAACCTTGCGGTCATTGCCCGATCAGATCACCGTGTCGCTGTCGCCGTCCAAGAGTTGTTGGGGCACTTGACTGAACACGTAGTGTCCCCCGTCAGGGTTCAACGCAAACGTCCAGATGACGTCGTATCGGTCGTCTGGCCACGCGGCGGGTATGGCGGTGCCGTCGACGGTGGGGAAGCTCTGCACGAGCGCCGGGATGCGGTGGTGTTCATAGCAGATCAACACCACCTCGGCGCCGCTGGATAGCACCGCGTCGGCGAACGCGGCTTCTTGACCCAGCGGATCGGGCGACTGAATGGACAGGCCGAGCCGCCGGCTGAGACCGAGGATGGTCTGGTAAGGCCGGTGATTCTTCGTCACGGCCGCATCCCCGTAGGCGGTTGCGTACAACGCTGTGGGGGTGCGCAGCCCCACCTTCGGCGCGACCGCGGGGCTGAACAACGCGGTCAATGCGCCGGATCGTTGCCATCCCTCCGGGGACAACGAATATGCGTTGCGATTCCCGTCGACGTCGACCCCGAAAGGGGGTCCTGACGATAACTCGGATTGGCCCGGTAGCGGCGCGGGCGGTTTCTCGGCGTGACGAAGGACGTAGATCTGCTGCGGCAGCTGCCCCGGCTGCGCCCAGCCTCGTTCGGTGCCGAGCGACGTGGACGCCACTGCCCCGGCGAATACGCCGGCGATCACGCCGATCACCCCGCGCCGAGACAGCGGGGCGGTTGCCAACCGCTGAGTCAACTGGTCGAAACGATCCTCGGTCAAGGCCCCATTGAACATCATGACCAGCGGCAGCGATGAGTAATCGCGCCTACGTCGGCCAGCTACTTCGCCCCGCTAACATCGAGATCGTGACGGCGCGACGCCATACCTACTTCGCGTACGGGTCTAACCTGTGCGTGCGGCAAATGGCGCAACGTTGCCCCGACGCCGGCAATCCCCGGCGGGCGGTGTTGGCCAACCACGACTGGCTGATCAATCAGCGCGGCGTGGCCACCGTCGAGCCGTTCCACGGCGTGGAAGTGCACGGAGTCGTCTGGCAGCTTTCCGATCACGACCTGGCCGCCTTGGACAGCGCCGAGGGCGTACCGCGGCGCTATCGGCGCGACCAGCTGAGGGTGCACAGCGACGACGGGCCGTCAGATGCCTGGGTGTACATCGACCACCGGGTGCATCCCGGTCCGCCGCGACCGGGCTACCTGGAACGCATCATCGATGGAGCAGTGCATCACGGGTTGCCGCAGCGCTGGATCGACTTTTTACGCCGATGGGATCCCGCTCGCTGGCCTCGCCCACGGTCGCGGCCCACAACGCCTGCGCCCCAGTCGCTTTCCGAACTGCTAGCCGAGGCCGGGGTGATCGAGGTCAGCCGATTGCGGTCACGCTTCGGTTTTCTTGCCATTCACGGCGGCGGCCTGGAGGAGATGACCGACGTGATCGCCGAACGCGCCGCCGACGCCGCCGACGCGTCGGTGTATCTGGTGCGGCATCCCGACCGCTATCCACATCACTTGTCGTCGGCTCGCTTTCGCCCTGACCAATCGACCCGACTCGCGGAGTTCCTGGACCACGTCGACATCACGATCTCGCTGCACGGATATGGGCGGATCGGGCGCGGCACGCAGCTGTTGGCCGGCGGCGGGAACCGCGTGCTGGCCGCGCACGTGGCCGGCCACCTCGACCTACCCGGCTATCAGGTCGTCACCGACATCGACAAGATCCCGCTCGAGCTCCGTGGGCTGCATCGGCACAACCCGGTCAATCGGACACGCGATGGCGGCACCCAACTGGAATTGCCGAGCCGGGTCAGGGGCATCAGCCCACGCAGCCCACTACCCGGCGACGACGGATTGTCGCCGGTGACTTCTGCTCTGGTGCAAGGCCTTGCAGCCGCCGCACGCTCCTGGAAATTGCGTTTGTGAATAACTACTCGATCGGAGTTGGCTGATGGCGCAGGAGACATCGCGCACCTTTCGTTTTTCGATCGGCATCCACAGCGCCAAGTCGAGTGCTGCACTGCGCGACAAGGCCAAGCGGATGGAGGATTTCGGATTCGACGGCATTCATCTGCCCGACCACCTCGGTGCGCCGGCACCGTTTCCGGTGCTGACCGCGATCGCGGCGGCCACCTCGACCGTGCGGCTGGGGACCTACGTGCTCAATGCGTGCTTCTACAAGCCCGCCTTGTTGGCTCGTGACGCCGCCGCTGTCAATGACCTCAGCGACGGCCGCCTCGAACTCGGCCTCGGTGCGGGCTACGTGCGGGAGGAATTCGAGGCTGCCGAGCTGCCGTACCCGAGCGCCGGGCAACGCGTCGACTACCTCGAGCACGTCACCACTTACCTGAAAGAGCACCTACCCAACGTGCCGATCCTGATCGCCGGCAACGGAAATCGTTTGTTGACGGTGGCCGCCCAGCATGCCGACATCATCGGCCTGACGGGTGCCAACGACCGCGGGGTCGACGACGCGCTCGCCGAACGTGTCGAGTTCGTCCGCGCCGCCGCCGGCGACCGGTTTGCCGACCTCGAATTGAACCTCGCGATCACCGCAGTGCCGTCAGATAATTCCGGGAAACCCGACCTGTCGATGACCCGCAGGTATGCGCCCCATCTGTCCGACGAGCAGTTGCTGGCGCTGCCGGCCGTGCTGAGCGGATCGCCCCGCGACATCGCCGATACCTTGCGCGGCTACCGGGAAAGCTACGGGCTGACATCCGTCACCGTGCAGGAACAACATGCCGAGACCGTCGCCAAGGTGATCGCGGAGTTCCGATGACCGCTGTCGATCAGCTGCCGAAGGCGGATGGAAGCTCGTTTCGGTTCGACCGAGCGGAGTTAGCCGGGGCGGTAGGCGATCTCGGGGTGCTGGTGCCGATCGCGGTGGCACTGATCGTGAAGAACGGCTTGACGCCGACGGCGGTGCTGTTGCCGGCCGGGCTGCTGTACGTAGTGGCCGGCCTGGTGTATCGGCTTCCGGTGCCCGTGCAGCCGCTGAAGGCATTCGGGGCGATCGCGATCGCGCACGGTTTCGGCGCCGACGACATCGCCGCAGGCGCCCTGCTGATGGGCATGATCTTTGTGACGCTCGGGGCGTCGGGCCTATTGGATTGGGTCTCGAAAGTGTTCCCGCAGCCTATTATTCGGGGAATTCAGCTCTCGGTCGGACTGCTGTTTTGTCAGCTAGCGTGGAAACTGGTGTCCGCGACGCCGAAATCGTTCACCGACCACCGGCACTCGATCTGGTGGCTGGCGTGCGCCACCGTGGTGGTCATCGCCGTGGCGCTGTTGTTGCGGCGCCGCCAAATCACACTGGTCTTCCTAGTGATTGCCGTGGCGGCGATGGTGCTGACCTTCCACGGCTCGTTGCGCTTCGGCCCGTCGGCGGTGCACACCCCACACCTGAGCTGGACCGCGTTCTCCGCCGCAGCAATCGCATTGGTGCTGCCGCAGTTTCCGTTGTCGTTCGCCAACTCGTGTCTGGCCACCGCGGATACGGCCCGCGCTTACTTTGGCGCTGCGGCCGAGCGGGTGCGCCCAGGCCGGTTGGCCATCACTCTTGGCCTGGCCAACCTGTTCGCCGGCGCGATCAGCGGCATGCCGGTGTGCCACGGCGCCGGCGGCATGACAGCGCATCGCAGCTTCGGTGCCCGCAGCGGCGGCGCACCGGTCATGTTGGGCAGCCTGCTGATCACGCTCGCGCTCGCGACCGGAGCGGCGCTGACCGCTGCGCTAGCCGGGTTCCCGGTGCCGATCCTGGCAGGTCTGTTGACGGTCGCCGGCTTGCTGCACATCACGCTGCTGAAAGATCTACGCGGACCCTGGCACTGGGCGCTGGCCCTTGCGGTCGGCATCACCGGATTTCTCAGCAACCTCGCCGTCGCGCTCGTTGGCGCACTTGTGATTTGGTGGGTGGCCCGCTGGATTCAGACCCGGCGGGCCGGGCATTGACTCATCGCGGATGGTCTTTGCCGGCGAGTTGGTCCAGCGCATGGTCCAGCACGTCGGCGAGCACCCGAAGTCCGTCGCGCACCCCGCCCGGCGAACCCGGCAGGTTGACCACCAAGGTCCGCCCCGCCACCCCGCATACGCCGCGGGACAGCACCGAGGTTGGCACCTTCGGTAGACCAGAACGGCGGATCGCGTCGGCCAGCCCGGGAATTTCGTAGTCGAGCACCGCCGCGGTTTGGGCGGGGGTGTCGTCGCTCGGCGAGATGCCGGTGCCACCGGAGGTGATCACCACGTCGACGCCGTTGGCGACGGCGTCACGTAGCGCCTTGCCCACCGGCGCGCCGTCACCCACGACAGTCCGTTGCACCATCGAAAATCCATGCTGCGCAAGCCATTCGGAGATCATCGGGCCGCACCGATCCTCGTAGACCCCGGCTGACGCCCGGGTCGAGGCGATGATGACGCGGGCGGATCGGTCTGCCATCACCGCTGCCATGTTCCGTGGCGGCCGCCGTCCTTTCGCAACACCCGAATGTCGTCGATGCGTGCAGCCGGGTCCACCGCTTTGATCATGTCGTAAAGCGTCAACGCCGCCACACTCACCGCGGTCAGCGCCTCCATCTCCACCCCGGTGCGATCGGTGCTGTGCACGGTCGCGGTGATGTCGATATCGGTCGCACCGACGCTGAAATCAACGTCGACGCCGGTCAATGCCAACTGATGGCAGAGCGGAATCAGGTCGCTGGTGCGCTTAGCGGCCAGAATGCCGGCGACCCGCGCAGTGGCCAGGGCATCGCCCTTCGGCAGCCCGCCCGCCGCGATCAGCTCCACGACTTGCGCGGAAGTCCGCAACGAGCCCGCGGCAACCGCGGTGCGCTTGGTGGCGGCCTTCGCGGTGACGTCGACCATGTGGGCCGCGCCCTGATCGTCGATGTGCGAGAGCGGACCCGCATCAGCCACGCGTCCCATTCTGACAGGTAACTAGCGCAGGTCCCAGATCTGCACCGCGGAGCCGGCCGGAATCTCGGTGGCATCCGCCGGGATGTCCAACAGGCAATTCGCCGACGCCAGCCACCCCAGATGGTGTGACCCCGGCGGGCCGTGGCTCACGGCGGTGCCGGCCGGGTCGAAGATCCCGCGGCGAAACTGGCGTTTGCCGGGCGGTGAGGTCAACGACTCGGTCAGCACCGCGGATAGCAGCGGCCGATGCGGATCGGGCAACCCCATCGCCGAGCGCAGGGCTGGCCGGATGAACACCTCAAACGACACCAGCGCACTGACCGGGTTACCGGGCAGGGTGACGATGGGCGTGCCGGCGACCCGGCCGGCGCCCTGCGGCATGCCGGGCTGCATCGCCACCTTGACGAACTCCACGCCCTGATCACCGGCTCGGCCGAAGGCGTCCTTGACGACCTCGTAGGCACCCGCGCTGACGCCGCCGCTGGTGATGATCAGATCGGACTGGGCGGCGTATCGGTCCAGCAGCGCGGTGAATTGCGCGACGTCATCGGTGGCGATCGCGGTGGCGACCACCTCGGCATCGGCGGCGCGGACGGCGGCGGCCAGCATGACCGCATTGGATTCGTATATTTGCCCTGGCCGCAGCGGCGTACCCGGCGTCACGAGCTCTGATCCGGTGGAAATCACTAGCACCCGTTGACGCGGGATCACTGGTAGCTGGGACACTCCCAGCGCCGCGGCCAGCCCGATCACCGCGGGGGTGACCGGCTGCCCGGCCCGCAATACCGTGCTGCCGGCGGCGACATCCTCACCGGCGCGGCGGATGTGCTTCCCCTCGGCACTGGGTGCGTTGATAGCCACGACATCGGTCCGCCCATCGGTGGCCTCGACCGGCACTACCGCCGTCGCGCCGGCCGGGATCGGCGCGCCAGTCATGATGCGATGCGCGGTACCCGGCCGCAGTGTCGGCATGTCGGTCCGGCCAGCCGGAATATCCTCGGCCACAGGCAGTTTCACGGGCTGATCGGACGTCGCCGAGGCCGCTGATGCTATTTCGTCGGCACGCACAGCGTAGCCGTCCATCGCGGAGTTGTCGAAAACCGGCAGCGCCACCGCCGCGGTCACGTCGTCGGACAGCACCCGGCCCTCGGCGTCGGGCAGTTCGGCGGTGCTGGCCCGCCGGGCAGTGATCAGCCCGGCGACAACGCGTTGATGCTCCTCGACCGACCGCATGGCGTCAGTAAATATAGTTGGTCTCCGTGGGATGTCTGGTGGTTCGCGCCGCGCTGACGGATCAGCCGATTTCGCTTGCCGAACACGAGGAACTGGTGAGCCATCAGGCCGCCGGAGCGGTCGTGGGGTTCGTCGGCATGATTCGCGACCACGACGGCGGGCGTCACGTGCTGAAGCTCGAATATTCCGCGCACCCGTCGGCCGCCGACGTCCTGGCCGAGGTGGTGGCCGACGTCGCCGCGCAATCCCCCGGGACGCGGGCCGTTGCCGCCAGCCACCGGATCGGCGTCCTGCAGATCGGCGAGGCGGCGCTGGTAGCCGCGGTCGCCGCCGACCATCGCCAAGCGGCATTCGCCGCCTGCGCAGAGCTGGTGGACGCCATCAAGGCGCGGCTACCGGTGTGGAAGCGCCAGTTCTTCGCCGACGGAACCGACGAGTGGGTGGGCTCGGCTTAACGGCCCTCGGTCAGCCTCCGGCAAACGGCGGCAGGACGTCGACCGTGTTGCCCGCCTGCAGCGGCTGAGCCTGATCCCGCACCGCCACGCCGTCGCACAGATACGAGCACCGGGACAATACCCGCGCGAGTTCTTGGCTGCGGTCGCCCAGGCGGTCGACAAGCTCGCTAACGGTGGCACCGGAACGCACGCTCAGCTGCTCGGAATCGGATCCTGCCGCGGCGCGGGCGGCCGCGAAATACCGCACGGTGATGGTCTGACCCGGCACCTCAGCCACCAATCGCGCTCATCGGCCGCGCCGGCTGGACGAAGTCTGGGTCGTCGATGCCATGGCCGGCCGGTTTGCCCCACATCGCCGTCCGCCACGCCGCCTCGATCGCGCCGTCGTCGGCGCCGGCGCGCAGCAGCCGCCGCAGGTCGGTCTCCTCGATGGCGAACAGGCAGCTACGCAGCTGCCCGTCGGCGGTCAACCGGGTGCGGTCACAGGTCGCGCAGAAGGGATGCGTCACCGAGGCGATGACGCCGACTTTTCCGGTGCGTCCCGTCGCGGGATCGGTGATCCGCCACAGCTCGGCCGGCGCCGAACCCCGCGGCGCCCGATCGGGTTTCAGCGCAAACGAATGACGTCGCAGCTGCGCGAGCACTTGGTCTGCGGTCACCGTGGCCTCACGACGCCATTGGTGTCCGGCATCGAGCGGCATCTGCTCGATGATCCGTAACTGGTAGTCATGGTCGAGGCAGAACCGCACCAGCGACACCGCATCGTCGAGCCCGGTCCGCGGGTCCAGCACAGCATTCACCTTTACCGGTCGCAGACCCGCTGCGTCGGCGGCGGCCAGGCCAGCCAGCACATCGGCCAGCCGGTCGCGGCGGGTGATCGCCGCGAAGCGGACGTAATCCATGCTGTCCAGCGACACGTTCACCCGGTCCAAGCCGGCCCGCGCCAACTTGTCAGCACGCTTGGCCAACAAAACGCCGTTGGTGGTCAGCGCGAGCTCCGGGCGCGGCCGCAGTGCGGCGGTTGCAGCGACAACTTCGTCAAGATGCTTGGCCAGCAACGGTTCTCCACCGGTGAACCGCACCTTGGTTATGCCCAGCCGGGACACGCCGATTCGCACCAGCCGGAGAATCTCGTCGGGCTGCAGCAGCTGCTCGGCAGCCGACCACGGCAGACCCTCGGCGGGCATGCAGTAGGTGCAGCGCAGATTGCAGCGGTCGGTCAACGACACCCGCAAATCGGTCGCGATTCGCCCGTAGCTGTCGATCAACGGGCCGGTGGACGGGGGCTGGGTTGCCGGGTCAACGAAGCGACGTCGCACCAAAGGCACACCGAGCGTCGTGATCGTCATGGCACCATCCGAATCTGGTCGCGAACAACGAAGCTATTATCCATCGCCCCGACGAAGCCGGCATCACGCGACGCTTTCCTGCAGGTCATGGCGTCATCTAGCATCTATTTGTGCCAACGATGCGCATCCGTCAGGCAGCCGAGCTGCTAGGGGTCAGCGACGACACTGTCCGGCGATGGATCGACAACGGCGCTTTGTCGGCAAGCCAAGACGACGCCGGCCGCAAGGTGATCACCGGGCGGGTCTTGGCCGAGTTTTGGCGCAAGAACGCACGACCGTTGCCGCCGAACCCGCTCGGCACCGGCAGCTCAGCGCGGAACCGCTTTGTCGGTTTGGTCACCAACGTGGTCAGCGACAAGGTGATGACCCAAGTCGAGATGCAATGTGGTCCGCACACCGTCGTATCCCTGATGAGCACCGAGGCCGCAAAGGAATTGGAACTTGAGCCCGGCAGTCTCGCGGTAGCGGTTGTCAAGGCCACCACTGTGATTGTCGAAACCCCGAAAGCGTTTGCCGAGTAACGCCGGTGGGTACGCGGCGGCCGTGAATGCTTTCATCGAAAGGTGGAAGCGCAGCCGGCTATATGAGTGGCTTCGCCTGAAAGGCTATGTCGCATTCAATTTGCCCCGAACGGTCACCATGCTGGGCGCAGCGCTGCTGATCGGAATCGCCGCGGTGCATGTTTACGTGCTGACTAGCCAGCCGGCGTTGCCAATATACTTCTTCGTCTACACCGCGATCCTGGAAGCTTGCTGTCTGTTGACTGCCGCCTCCCTGTGGCTGGGCCGCAATCCCCGTGTGCCGCAATTAGGCTGGTTCTTTGGTGATCTGGTTTCGGTCGTCTTCCTGGGTTTGTACCTGGCCAGCCGAGCGACGGCGTTGCCCGGGCTGGTGGCGGTGACTGGCCGGTGGGATTTCGCCCCCGGCACGTTCGCCGGCGCGTTTGCGTTGGGCTTCATCGCCGTTCATATGTCGGTGCTGCTGGGCATCAACGTGGCGTATCCGCAACGGCAGCCATGGTTCGACTGACGGGCATTCGGCGATGACTACGTTCGATTATCCGCTGTGGCTACGAGTCGACCACTGGCTCAACGTGCTGTTCGTGACGTTGGTCATTCGCAGTGGGATCGAGATCCTCGCTACCCATCCGAAGTTGTACTGGAATGACGACAGCAGACCCGGAAGTGAGTGGGCGCGCTTCACCCGCAAGGTCATGCCGAAGAACAAGCTGTACGACACCCTCGATGAGGAGGAGGACTACAGCCCGTTCATCTCGTTGCCGGGCCACGCGCAGTTGGGCCTCGGCCGGCACTGGCATTTCTTTGCGGTGATCGGCTGGATTTTGGTGGGACTGTCCTACTACATCCTGCTCTTCGCGACCGGGCAATGGCATCGCTACTGGCCCGCATCGTGGGCGATCTTCCCCGAAGCCTGGAACGACATCGTCACGTATATGACGTTCAACCTGCCGCCGTTGCTGCCGGGCGAACCGCTGGACGCCATGCAGAAGCTGGCCTATGCCGGCGTCGTCTTTGGGTTGGCGCCATTCCAAATCCTTACCGGGGCAGCCCAATCTCCGGCGATCGAGGCCAGGTTCCCGTGGTACGTCCGGATGTGGGGTGGACGGCAATGGGCCCGCAGTCTGCATTTCCTGGGTCTGGTCACCTTCGTGGGCTTCATCGCCATCCATCTCTCGATGGTGTTCTTCTGGGGCTGGGGTCACCTCACCGCCGCGATGATCTTCGGCTCGATTCGCAACACCTACTGGGCAACCGCCCTGTCGCTGCTGATCATCGCGACGATCATCGCCATACATGTCGCGGCGACATTATGGAGCCTGCGCAACCCTCGTTCGGTT
This sequence comes from Mycobacterium sp., assembly GCF_049280035.1. Lineage (GTDB taxonomy): Bacteria > Actinomycetota > Actinomycetes > Mycobacteriales > Mycobacteriaceae > Mycobacterium. The sequence goes on from NZ_JBAPPI010000172.1 coordinate 16,049, forward strand.
CAGCGCAGGCTGGACGCCGTGGTCGGCCTCGCTCGGTCGATTCTGTTGCGGCCGTTGGAATCACGGCAGAATTATTCCGAACGGAAACTGACTGCGCAGCACCGCGTTAACGGCAAGCCCCCTTGCTCGGCCGAGTACAAGGTGATGGCGGTGCACAACTTTGTCGACTGGCGGCTGCGGGTCGGCGGATTGGTCGAAAATCCGGTGACGTTGGATTTGGCCGCGTTGAGCGCGTTGGCCGATCCGGAAACGCAGCGGGTCATGCACAACTGCGTGCAGGGCTGGACGAGCATCGGTGAATGGAGCGGCCTGCACCTCAGCACGCTGGTTGAACTGGTGCGGCCACTACCGGAAGCGAAGTACATCTGCTCGATGACCATGCAGGACAACGACCGCGACGAGCCCAGTTCGCATGGCGGAGGCCAATTTTACGAGGTGATGGACCTCGAACTCGCCTACAAGCCGCAGACGATCCTGGCTTATGAGATGAACGGCAAGCCGTTGCCGATCAAACACGGTGCCCCGTTGCGGCTGCGGGTGGAGACTCAAGTCGGATTCAAGATGGCCAAGTGGATCAACCAGATTGAGTTCATCAACGACTACTCCGGCATCGGCAAGGGCGCGGGCGGTTGGCGCGAGGACAATGTCTACTACGCCAAGGACGTGGAGATATGACCGCGCCTGTGCGCCCTGAGCTGATCAGCCTGATTCCGGTCGACCGGGACCGCGTGGTCGCGCAAGTCGCCGCGAAAGGCGGGCACTGCGAGAGCTGCGGCGGAACCGATTTCGAGGTCGGCCATGCCCTTTACCTCGGTTTTCTGTTTCTCGACGAGGACGACGACGCCTACCTGGTCGCGTTGACGTGCCGCAACCCGGAGTGTGGGCAACGCACCGCAATCAGGCTGCGCGAGAAGGACTTTCTCAGCCGCGGCGAAACGGCAGCCCGCGCCGCGACTTGGCTGGCCTCGGCTCCCTGAACACGGGCTGAGCAAGCTCGATTCGATCGATCAAGTCGGATAGTTCCCGCAGCTCGTCACACAGCGCTTGGAACCGACGCTCATCGGCCTCGTCGAGCAGACCGCGTGAACTGTAATGCACCAGCCGCGGCAGCCGCCCGGCAAGCGCGGTACCCCATCTGATGCTGAAGTCGTACTTCTCGCCGTCGGTCACTTCGTCTTTCTGGCCAAGCTGTCTGAGCGCCTGGATCTGTTCGGTAAGCCACTCAACATCATCGTCGATGGAGATCGGCGCAGGGTTATCGTCCATGTCGACACCCATGGTCCCCCATTCGTCTTGTCACAGGTGCGGTTTGGCGACACTCACCACTAACGGTGTCCCTGCGAAAGTGAGATACACCCGGTGCGGCCCGAGGGCCATGCCCGACAGCGGCGCCGACCGTTGCGATTCAGGAAGAGCTGTTCGGTAATTGGCGATCCGCAGCACCGGGATCGTGTCCTGCTCGAAGCGCATGAAGCTGTTCGTCTCCAGCACCGCCACCTCCCGGTCGGTGGCCGCGTAGATGCGGGTGTCGTCGGTGCCGATCCGCCGGATCGGCGACGGCAACTGGGTCGCGGCCCGCACCCTCAAGCCCTCCCCGCTACGCCGCAAGTCGACGACATAGAGCATGTCGTCGTCACTGCGTGCCACATAACTGCGCGTCACCGCGGTGCCATCACCTGCCGACGACGCGACGTCCATGGCCAGTGATCCAACCTCCGCGGGTGGCGACGAGGGTCCTTTGTAGTAGCGGATTCCCGATGGCCCACAGACGTGGTACTCGATCTCGCGCCCACGGTTGGCGCCGTCGATCACGTCCGCGGGATCGCCGGTGATCTTGGCCGTCGGCAGTTTCCGGAACCCGTATTCGTCGACCGGAGTCACCGACGATCCGTCTGCCGACAGGGCAAGCAAGACCCGCATTCCGCTATCTTCGGAGAGGTAGGCGGGCGCGGGTCCGGCGTCGAACTCATCGACCTGCCGCAGAGTAGCGAGGTCGATCACCGCGACCTTGCCGCGTTGCGGCTCCGGCACAAAGATGTGCTGGTCGTCTTTCCGGCTGATCTGTAGGTTCCGCCCCACCGCCATCGGCGGCGACAGCCGGGTCGTGGCGTGGCCGGCCCGCAGCAAGTCGGTGATTTCGGCGACTCGGCCATCGTCGGTGAGCCCCACCAGGGCGTCGCTGCGATACGACCACACCGGATCACGCAGCGTCGCACCGGCCGTCATCACGCTGAGCTCGGGTGTGGTCTCCACTGCTGTCCCCGGCGCCGTGCAGCCCGCAGCCGCAATAACACTGACTGCCAACGGGACCCACCGGCGCCGCAGCCGACGCACCACGATTCTCGCCATCCTCCTTGCCGTCTTCACCTGAGCAATACCCCGGATCGCGGTCCGGCTACACATAGGCTTTGAAGGATGAGCACGAAGTCCGTGAAGAAAGTCGACTTCAAACGCCTTGCTGCCGCATTAAACGACTACCGGTTTGCGTATCTCGTCACGGTCGATGACGACTACCGCGTGCACACCGTGACTGTCGAACCGCAGCTGCGCGGGCAGGTCATGGACGTCGGGCTGATCGGCGGCCGCACCCGCAAGAACGTCGAAAGCCGCAGCGCCGTCACACTGTTGTGGCCGCCGAGCGAGCCTGGTGGCTATTCGCTGATCGTCGACGGCCGGGCCGAAGTGGCCGAGACAACCGACTCCGCTGGCGACACCGCTGAGCTTCGGGTGGTGCCGACCCGAGCGCTGTTGCACCGCAACGCCGACCCGAACATTCCGGGGTCCGCGAAAGGCTGCCTGCACGACTGTGTGGTGTTTTCCACTCGGTAACCGACGTGTGGGCCACCTCACAACGCTGACCTGCGGTTTCACCACCTCACGGCGGCCCTTAGCGCGC
>NZ_JBAPPI010000173.1:0-1652 GCF_049280035.1 Mycobacterium sp.
CACCAGCATCTGACGGTCGCGAACAAACCGCAGCAGCGTGTCCATCATGGAGCGGCCGGGCTGATCGGGCAGCCCAAAGGCGCGGGCAGCGGTGATCGCCACCAACTCGGGGTCGGTGACCGGCGCCAGATCCACATACCACACGCCCTCGCCGAATTCGCCGGTCAGCTGTGCCGCGACCTCGATTGCCAGCCGCGTTTTGCCGGCTCCACCGGCACCGGTCAGGGTCAACAATCGGTTACCGCCCAGCAGCTCGTTCAGCTGGGAAAGCTCTGTGTTACGGCCCACGAAACTCGTGAGCTGGGCCGGAAGCCGTGTGGAGACAACGGCTTTCGAGACGCGCAGCGGCGGGAACTCGTTGACCACATCGGGATGGCATAGCTGTATCACTCGCTCCGGGCGGGGCAGATCCCGCAGCGCATGTGTGCCCAGATCGGACAGCCACGCGTCGGAAGGGAGCGCATCGAGCACCATCGCTTCCGTCGCGCCTGAGAGCAGGGTCTGGCCGCCGTGGCCCAGATCGCGCAGCCGCGCGGTGCGGTTGATCGTCGGGCCGGCGTAGTTGCCTTCATCGCGCAGCCGGATTTCGCCGGTATGCACACCGATGCGCAACCGGATCGGCGCCAGCGGAGCCCGCTGCATCTCCAACGCCGCCGCTACCGCATCGGAGGCGCGGGCGAACGCCGCCACGAAGCTGTCGCCCTCACCTTGTTCGACGGGCCGCACGCCATCGTGAGTGGCGATGATCTCCGACACCGTCTGATTTAGACGCGTGATCGCGGCCGTCATCTGGTCGGGCTGGGTCTCCCACAGCCGGGTGGACCCCTCGACGTCGGCCAACAGCAACGTCACGGTGCCCGTCGGTAAAAGACCGCTCACGCCCAGCTCGCTCCAGTCCACCAGCGGCATCTCCGCGCGTGGATCGATCTCGCTCATGCTAGCCAGCATGCGGCCACAACGAACCGCAAAACATCAGCACAAACGCGTAGATCGCGGCCGATCGAGGGCGGAACCTTCAGTTGTGACGGGCTGCTTCCTGCGCGAGTTGCACGCGCGAGGTCAGGCCGAGTTTGGCATAGACGTGGGTGAGGTGGGTTTGCACGGTGCGCGGTGAGACGAAAAGCCTTGTGGCGATGTCGTTGTTCGCCAGTCCTTCGCTAACCAGTCGTACGACATCACGCTCGGTCGGCGTGAGTGATGCCCAGCCGCTGGCCGCCCGCTTGCGCTGGCCGCGGCCGCGCTGCGCGTAGGCGATCGCCTCCTCGGTGGACAGCGCCGCGCCCTCGGCCCAGGCGGTGTCAAAATCCTTCTCGCCCAAGATATCTCGCAGCGTCGCTACCGATGTATCGTAGCCGGCGTCATCGACCTTGAAGCGGACTGCGCCCCAGCGTTCCCGGATGGCGTGTGCCGCGCCGAAAAGGCGGGCGGCTTCGCGGTGACTGCCGGCCTGGCCGGCCAAAGTGCCGAGGCATTCCAGGATGTCGGGGATGTACAGGTACGCCTCGACCTCGGCGGCACGCGCCAGCGCGTCATGGGCGTCACGCTCAGCCTGGTCTGGCTCACCTTGTGCGATCGCCACGCGGGCGCGCGTCGTCAGCGAATCCGACAGGAACGCGCCCGTCATTGTCGATACGGCGTCGTCGGCCCAGCGG
>NZ_JBAPPI010000174.1:0-7441 GCF_049280035.1 Mycobacterium sp.
GCTCGGCTTCGGCCGCTCGGCGCTGCGCGATCGCATCGGCGTCACCCCGGCGTGCGGACTGGCCGCGGCGACCCCGCAGTGGGCGCGCACCGCCATCGGGCTGGCCCGGCGCGCTGCGGAGGCCTTCGCCGACGATCCCGACGCCGTTTAAAAAGCGCAACCGAAAGGTTGCGTATAGACGGCGAAGCGTGCTCTACTGATAAGCAACCAGGAGGTTGCATATGAGCACGGATCGAATCGAGAAACAGGTGGTGTTACGGGCGCCGATGGACCGGGTGTGGCGCGCGATCAGCGACTCGCAGGAGTTCGGGCGCTGGTTCGGTGTCCGCATCGACGGGCCCTTCGTCGCCGGGACCTCGGTCACCGCGACGATTACCGGCACGACTGTCGACGAGGAGGTGGCCGAGCTGCAGCGGCCGCATGCCGGGGCGAAAGCGATCTGGCAGATCGTCGCCGTGGAACCGCCGCAGCGGTTCGCTTACCGCTGGCACCCGTTCGCAGTCGACGCCGACCCTGAAAATCAAGACTATGACGCGGAGCCCACCACGTTGATCGAGTTCACCCTGTCGCCGACGCCCGACGGCGTGCTTCTCACCATCGTCGAGTCCGGGTTCGACGCTATCCCCGCGGCGCGCCGGTCGGCGGCGTTCGAGGCCAACAGCGGAGGCTGGGCCAAGCAGGTCGAGCTGGTGCGAAAGTATCTGTCGCTGGAGCAGCGGGTGTGACGGCGACGCTGGCGGCGGCGCCCTTGTACCCCTTTTTCAGCGCCCTTGGGGACCAGAATCGGCTGCGCATCGTCGTCCGGCTGTGCGACGGCGGCCCGAGTTCGACTTCCCAAGTGACTCAAGCGATTCCGGTTACCCGCCAGGCGGCCACCAAGCACCTGGAATTGCTGGAGGCCGCGGGTCTGGTCAGCAGTAGTCGGCGCGGGCGGGAACGGATCTGGACCGTGCAGACTCAACCGCTGGCCCAGGCCAGCGACTTGCTCAACCAGCTGTCACGCCGCTGGGACGCTGCCATCGACCGGCTGCGGGCCTACGTCGAGGACTAACCGGAGCCGGAGCACTGTCGGCGTACTCCGATAGCCTGCCAAGGTGAGCTCAGCAGAGGCTGATCCGGTCGCGCCGGAGGTCCGCCGACTTTGGCGCGAACTGGCCGACGAGGTGCGCGAACACCAGTTCCGCTATTACGTGCGCGACGCGCCGATCATCTCCGACGCGGACTTTGACCAGCTGCTGCGTCGGCTGGCCGCCCTCGAGGACGAGCATCCCGAGCTGCGCACACCCGACTCACCGACCCAACTCGTCGGAGGCGCCGGCTTCGCCACCGATTTCACCTCGGCCGGGCACTTGGAGCGAATGCTGTCGCTGGACAACGTGTTCAGCACCGACGAGTTCGACGTGTGGGCGGCGCGCATCCACGCAGAGGTCGGTAACGATGTGCCATTTCTGTGCGAGCTCAAGATCGACGGTGTCGCACTGGCTTTGGTGTACCGGGACGGACGGCTCGTGCGGGCCGCAACCCGTGGCGACGGCCGCACCGGCGAGGACGTCACGCTCAACGCGCGCACCATCGACGACGTCCCCGAGCGGCTGACCGCTAGCGACGACTACCCGGTACCCGACGTGCTCGAGGTGCGCGGTGAAGTGTTCTTCCGGCTCGCCGATTTCGAAGCCCTCAATGCCGCACTGGTCGAAGACGGCAAGGCGCCGTTCGCCAATCCACGCAACAGTGCGGCGGGATCGCTGAGGCAGAAGGATCCGGCGGTCACCGCGCGCCGCAGGCTGCGGATGATCTGCCACGGGTTGGGACATATCGAGGGGTTTCGGCCACCCACCCTGCACGACGCCTATCTGGCGCTGGGCGCCTGGGGTCTACCCGTATCCGAACACACCACGCGGGTGGAGAACGCTGCCGGCGCCCTCGACCGGATCGCCTACTGGGGCGAGCACCGCCACGATGTAGACCACGAAATCGACGGCGTCGTAGTCAAAGTCGACGATGTGGCGCTGCAGCGCAGGCTGGGCTCCACCTCGCGGGCACCGCGGTGGGCAATCGCCTACAAGTACCCGCCGCAGGAAGTACAGACCAAGCTGCTCGACATCCGGGTGAATGTCGGGCGCACCGGGCGGGTCACGCCATTCGCGTTCATGACGCCGGTCACCGTTGCCGGATCGACAGTGGGGCTGGCCACTTTGCACAACGCCGCTGAGGTCAAGCGCAAGGGTGTGTTGATCGGCGACACCGTGGTGATCCGCAAGGCCGGCGACGTGATCCCCGAAGTGCTGGGTCCCGTCGTCGACCTGCGCGACGGCTCCGAGCGCGAATTCGTCATGCCCACAACGTGTCCCGAATGCGGAACCCGGCTGGCACCGGCCAAGGAGGGCGACGCGGACATCCGCTGCCCTAACGCGCAGGCCTGCCCAGCACAGTTGCGTGAGCGGGTGTTTCACGTCGCCGGTCGCGGTGCTTTCGACATCGAAGGACTCGGCTACGAGGCGGCCATCGCGCTGCTGAAAGCCGAAGTGATCGGCGACGAGGGTGACCTGTTCGGCCTCACCGAAGACGACCTGTTGCGCACCGAATTGTTCACCACCAAAAGCGGCGCGCTGTCGGCCAACGGCAAGCGGTTGCTGGCCAACCTGGACCGGGCCAAGAAGCAGCCGCTGTGGCGGGTGCTGGTGGCGTTGTCGATTCGCCACGTCGGCCCGACCGCTGCCCGCGCGCTGGCGACCGAGTTCGGCAGCCTGGATGCGATTACGTCGGCCTCGACCGAGCAGCTGGCCGCGGTCGAGGGTGTCGGCCCGACCATCGCCGCCGCGGTGACCGAGTGGTTCACCGTGGACTGGCATCGGGCCATCGTCGACAAATGGCGCTCGGCCGGCGTGCGGATGGCCGACGAGCGCGACGCCAGTGTGCCGCGGACGCTGGAGGGATTGACGATCGTGGTGACCGGCTCGCTGACCGGCTTCTCCCGCGATGACGCCAAGGAGGCCATTGTGGCGCGGGGCGGCAAAGCCGCCGGCTCGGTGTCGAAGAAGACCGCCTACGTCGTGGCCGGCGATTCGCCCGGGTCGAAATACGACAAGGCCGTTGAACTCGGCGTGCCCATCCTCGACGAGGACGGATTCCGAAAGCTGTTGGCCCACGGGCCTTCCGGCAGTTCACCTGAAGAATGACGACCCAAGATACTACGGTGGGCAACAGGTCCGGCCAACTTGGGACGGTGAAGTGTGGATGACTGACCTCGAGGTGCCCCACGACGGGTATCCGACACATCGCCGGAAGGCGCGCTTCGACTGGTCGAACACCCCGTTGCACTGGGTTCCGGATGACCCGTTTTCCACCCACACGTTGAATGTGATGCATCTGCTGCTGCCGGCGGGCGAGCGTTGGTTCATTCAGGCCATCAGCGAGGCGGAACCGCTGGTCGACGACGCGGAGCTGAAAGCGGCCATAAAACCCTTTATCCAGCAGGAGTCCTGGCATGCCTGGGCGCACCAGATGGTCCTCCAGCATCTGGCGGAGCAGGGCATCGACACCACGCCTTACACCGACAAGCTGCAAAAGTGGCTGTCCACGCTGGGTAACCAGCACCCGGGATGGCCGCGGGTACTGCAGCGGCAGTGGCTCTACCGGCGCCTCGCGGTTGCCGCGGCATTAGAACCCTTCAACGCTGCGTTGGGTGAATGGGTGATCCAGAACCGGGGCCTCGATTACGCCGGAGCCGATCAGACCATGCTTGACCTGTTGCGCTGGCACGGGGCCGAGGAGATCGAGCACCGCTCACTGGTGTTCGACGTCTACCACAACGTGTGCGGCAACTACGCCCTGAGAGCGTTGACGATGCTGTCCACTGCGCCGATTTTCGTGCTGTGGTGGATTAAGGGAGTGCGGTTCTTGATGGCGCAGGACCCGACCATCAGCGCCAAACCGCGTTGGCGAGACTGGTTGCGCGCTGCCCGGCAGTACCGGGTGCCAGGACCATGGCTGGTCGTCGTGACGGTGCCGAGCCGCTATATTCGGCCCGGCCATCACCCCAGCTCGGAGGCGTCCACGAAGCTGGCGATGGACTACCTGGAGCAGTCACCGGCGGCCCGCGCTGCCCGTAAACGGGCTGAAGCCGAGCTCACTGGATCCGAGGGATAACCCCGGCCAGCACCCACGACAACCGCGCCTCGCTGCTGAAAAGCTCGGACTCTTCAACGAATGTGGATTCGTCGATTGTTGTGGTACTCAAAGCCATTCGTTTCCTTTCGAATTCGCTCAATGAGATGCGGTGTCTCATCCGCCGAGCGGCCAGCGCGGAATTGCGCTGGGGTGTAGGGTTACCCGAGAGATGGCTAACGAATCCTGTTCGACGACAGCATGTTCGCTCGACGTCATATCAACCTCATACAATTCATGAGGCGGAAAAGTGCCCGACTGACGGTTTGGGCGATGAGTGTTGATCAGGGCAGTAGCGGCACCCGCCATAGCGGGGTGTGCGGCTCCAGCAGCCACATCCGAATGGCGGTGAACCGGAACAGTCGCAACGTGCCGGTAATGAGCACCGCGGCCAGCGGCAGGTCTGCCAGCGCCGCGGTCAGCTCAGACACCGGGAAGTCTGTCGGTCCGGCGGTCATCAGGTCGAACCACGCATCGCAGATCAGCAACATTCCGGTCGCGAACGCCGTCAGCAGCATCACCTGTCGACGCAACAGGCCGAAGACGACGGTCGCGGCCATCAGAGCCAGCAGCAGCAGGTCGAAGCCGACCCAGGTCGCCGCCCAGCTGTGCACCAGGTAGACGTCGGGCAGCGCGAACGCGAGATAGACGATCCAGGGAATCAGCACCAGCGTCCCGCCGATCATGATTCCCAGCCAGCCCCACCGGATCCGGCGTGCCGCAGCGACCGGCAACAGATCCGATAGCGGGCGCTCAAGTCGTCGTATCAGCTGACGGCGCTCGGCGGGGGACATGGAGGCGATCTGGCTATCGGATAACACGCTCACATCTGATCAATACCCCGCTTTTCGGCGCGGTTAATGCAACAGGGTCCCGACGATCCCGGCCAGATAGCCCAGCCGCGCCACCTCTGATGGCCGGAATTCCGGGCCGCCCGGCCGACCCAGCATCACCGCGGAATCGGGCGCACCCAACGGCGCGGCGATCAGCGTGGTGTCCAGCTCGCGCCACACCTGCGGCACCCAGTCGTCGGTGGCGTCCAGGGCAGTGGCGTGCTCGATAGGCATCCACGGCACGGCGTCCAGTCGAGTTTCCGGTGCACCCGGGCTGCCCACCACCGGCTGAATACCGTCGTCGGAGCTGCGCAGCACCGCACACCAGCTCACCCGGAGCACCTGGGGGGCCTCGTCGACCAGCACCTTCAGCTTGGCCGCAGTGTCGCCGGCGGCGGCGACGTGGTCGATCAGTTCCAGTTCCCGGTGCGCTTCCAGCAGCCCGGTGTGCGGTCGCAGGCTATCCACCCGCACCCCGTTGAGCGCTTCGGCCGCCGTGATCAAGGTGTCGGGCATGGCCCGCGGCGGCAGCTCGACCACCAGGTCGTCGATCGCGTAGCCGGACCCGCGCTCCACCACGTCCAGCGACAAGATGTCGGCCCCCACCGACCCCAGGGCCACGGCCAGCGAGCCGAGGCTACCCGGCTGGTCGGCAAGCTGAACGCGCAGCAGATAGGAAGACACGCGCACACTGTCGCACAGCGACGCGCCCGCGGCATTTCGGCGGCCGCGGCGGCGGCTAGAGTTTTCGCTCGTGTCCCAGATCTCCCGCGACGACGTGGCCCATCTGGCCCGGCTGGCCCGCCTGGCGTTGACCGATGCCGAGCTGGACAGCTACGCCGGCCAACTCGACGCCATCCTGACCCACGTCAGCCAGATCCAAGCCGTCGATGTCACCGGCGTCGAACCAACCGACAACCCGCTCAAAGACGTCAACGTCACCCGCCCGGACCAGACCGCACCGTGCCTGACGCAGCAGCAAGCGCTTGCCGAGGCGCCTGAAGCCGTCGACGGGCGTTTCGCCGTTCCGCAAATCCTCGGGGAACCGCAGTGAGCGACATCATCCGGCTGGACGCCGCGACGCTGGCCGGCAAAATCGCCGCCAAGGAGCTGTCGTCCACCGAGATCACCCAGGCGTTCCTGGACCAGATCGCGGCGACCGATGAGCGGTACGGCGCGTTCCTGCACGTGGCAGCGGATACGGCGCTGTCGGCCGCGGAGGCTGTCGACAAGGCGCTAGCCGCCGGCGAGCAGCCGCCGTCGCGGCTGGCCGGGGTGCCGTTGGCCCTCAAAGACGTGTTCACCAGCCTCGACATGCCCACCACCTGCGGGTCGAAGATCCTCGAGGGCTGGCGTTCCCCCTACGACGCCACGGTGACCGCGCGGCTGCGAGCGGCCGGGATCCCGATCCTGGGCAAAACCAACATGGACGAGTTCGCGATGGGCTCGTCGACGGAGAACTCCGCCTACGGCCCGACTCGCAACCCGTGGAACACCGACCGGGTGCCGGGTGGCTCCGGGGGCGGCAGTGCTGCCGCGCTCGCCGCGTTCCAGGCGCCGCTGGCCATCGGGACCGACACCGGCGGCTCGATCCGCCAGCCGGCTGCGCTGACGGCGACGGTCGGGGTCAAACCGACCTACGGCACGGTGTCCCGTTACGGACTGGTGGCCTGCGCGTCGTCGCTGGATCAAGGCGGTCCGTGTGCACGCACCGTCCTCGACACCGCACTGCTGCATCAGGTGATCGCCGGACACGACGCACGCGACTCAACCTCCATCGACGCCGAAGTGCCCGACGTCGTCGGCGCCGCCAAGGCAGGAGCGGCAGGCGACCTGAGCGGTGTGCGCATCGGCGTGGTCCGGCAGTTGCGCGGCGAGGGTTATCAGCCCGGCGTGCTGGCATCGTTCAACGCTGCCGTCGAGCAGTTGACCGCGATCGGTGCTGATGTGTCCGAAGTCGACTGCCCCCATTTCGATCACGCGTTGGCCGCCTACTACCTGATCTTGCCGTCGGAGGTGTCCAGCAACCTGGCCCGCTTCGACGCGATGCGCTACGGATTGCGGGTCGGCGACGACGGCACGCACAGCGCCGAGGAGGTGATGGCGCTGACCCGCGCAGCGGGGTTCGGGCCGGAGGTCAAGCGGCGCATCATGATCGGCACCTACGCGCTGTCGGCCGGCTACTACGACGCCTACTACAACCAGGCGCAGAAGGTCCGCACCTTGATCGCCCGCGATCTCGACACGGCCTATGAATCCGTAGACGTGTTGGTGTCGCCCACCACGCCAACGACCGCGTTCCGGTTGGGGGAGAAGGTCGACGATCCGCTGGCGATGTATTTGTTCGACCTGTGCACGCTGCCGCTGAACCTGGCCGGCCACTGCGGGATGTCGGTGCCGTCGGGCTTGTCGCCGGACGACAACCTGCCGGTCGGGCTGCA
>NZ_JBAPPI010000175.1:0-2696 GCF_049280035.1 Mycobacterium sp.
CGCCCGGCTCGCCGGTCTCGAAGTCGAACAGGAACTTCGGCACGAAGAACAGCGACAGACCCTTGGTACCGGGTCCGGCGCCCTCGGGGCGGGCCAGCACCAAGTGGAAGATGTTCTCGAACATGTCGTCCGAGTCGCCCGAGGTGATGAAGCGCTTCACGCCGTCGATGTGCCAGGAGCCGTCATCCTGCTGGATGGCCTTGGTCCGGCCGGCGCCGACGTCCGAGCCGGCGTCCGGCTCGGTGAGCACCATGGTCGAGCCCCAGCCGCGCTCGGCGGCCAGTACTGCCCACTTCTTCTGCTCTTCGGTGGCCAGGTTGTAGAAGATCTGGGCGAATCCCGCGCCGCCGGCGTACATCCACACCGCCGGGTTGGCGCCGAGCAGGTGCTCGTGCAGCGCCCACAGCATCGCCTTGGGCATCGGCATGCCACCCAGCTCTTCGTCCAGGCCGACCTTGTCCCAACCGGCTTCGATGACTGCGTGCACCGACTGCTTGAACGAGTCGGGGAGCGTCACCGAGTGTGTCTCGGGGTCGAACACGGGGGGATTGCGGTCACCCTCGACGAACGAATCAGCGACGGGGCCTTCGGCCAGTCGGCTCATTTCGGTGAGCATTTCGCGGGCCGTGTCGGCATCCAGGTCGGCATAGTCGCCTTCGCCGAATGCTTTGTCGATGCCCAACACCTCGAACAGGTTGAATACCTGGTCGCGGACGTTGCTCTTATAGTGGCTCACTGGTTCCTCCTCGATGAGAACGCCACTTGTGGTTGGGTACTAAGCCTAAGTTACCCACCAGTAACACCGATAAACTATACCCATCGGTAACCCCGATGCAACCGAGTGTGAGCTAAATTTCATCAGCTAATTAACCAACTAGTTGGGTTCGCGCTGATCGACACGGTGGCATAGCGGTTGACCTGCGGCGATGATGGGTAGGTGGCAAGTGTGTCGACCGTCACGGCGCTGCCCGAAGTGGACCTGCGCGACTCTCCTGGCCAACTGCGCGGACGCCTGCGCGAGGCGGCTCACGAGGTGGGCTTCTTCTACCTGACCGGCCATGGCGTGCCCGCGGCGCTGACTCGCCGGGTGCTGGCGGCGGCGCGACGGTTTTTCGCGCTGTCGCCGGCGGAGAAGGACGCCGTCGCGATGGTCCGCAGTCCGCATTTCCGTGGCTACACGCGGCTGGGTGGCGAGCTGACCGGCGGCGAAGTGGACTGGCGCGAGCAGATCGACATCGGCCCGGAGCGCAACCCGGTGGGGGGTCCGGGCAAGCCTGACTATCTGTGGCTGCAGGGTCCCAACCAGTGGCCGGCCGGGTTGCCGGAGCTGCCAGGGATCATCGCCGACTGGGACGCGGCGCTGGCCGCGGTGGCCCGCAGGTTGTTGCGGCATTGGGCGGCGTCGCTGGGCAGTCCGCCGGACGTTTTCGAGGCCGCCTTCGCCGCGACACCGGCGACCCTGATCAAGATCGTGCGCTATCCGGCGACGGCGGCCGGCTCGCAGGGAGTGGGCGCGCATCGAGACTCGGGCGTGCTCACCCTGCTGCTTGCCGAGCCGGGCAGTCAGGGATTGCAGGTGCGGCCAGGCCGGAGCGGCGACGGCTGGATCGACGTCCCGGTGCGCGACGGGGCGTTCATCGTCAATATCGGTGAGCTGCTGGAGCTGGCGACTGGCGGGTATCTGCGTGCAACCGAGCACCGGGTGAACCTCCGTCATGCGGCTGATCGGGTCTCGGTGCCCTACTTCTTCAACCCGCGGTTGGATGCACAGATCCCGACCTTGTCACTGCCCCCGGACCTGGCAACGCGAGCAAGCCCGCGCGCGGACCCTTCCGATCCCATTTTCTCGGTTTACGGCCGCAACGCCTGGAAGAGCAGGTTGCGGGCCCATCCCGACGTTGCCGTTGCGCACGGCTACTCGTCGGGCGAGTAGGGTCAGGGATACCAAAATCCTCCTCGATGCGAATGAAGCCCGGTGAATACACCTGAGAAGCTGACACCGTCGTCACTGCGCGAGGCCTTCGGCCATTTCCCGTCCGGCGTGATCGCCATCGCAGCCGAAGTCGACGGAGTCCGAGAAGGGCTGGCGGCCAGCACGTTTGTCCCGGTGTCGCTGGATCCGCCATTGGTGTCGTTCTGCGTGCAGAACATCTCGACGACCTGGCCCAAGTTGAAAAACGTTCGCGCTCTCGGGATCAGCGTTCTGGGCGAGGCTCACGACGAAGCCGTCCGCGCACTCGCCGCCAAAACCGGCGATCGGTTCGCCGGCTTGGAGACAGTGTCCAACAGCAGCGGTGCGGTTTTCATCAAGGGCACCAGCGTCTGGTTGGAAAGCGCAATCGAGCAACTCATTCCCGCCGGGGACCACACAATCGTGGTACTGCGGGTCAGCGATGTTCAGATCGACGCGGACGTCGCGCCGATCGTGTTTCATCGCAGCGTTTTCCGTCGATTGGGTGCCTAGTTAGGGGCGCTTGCTGAGCTCGTCGCGGTAAGCCTGGACGCGACGCTCGAGTTCCGCGGCGTCCTGCTTGTCAGCGACGGAACAGCTTGTTGCCCAACCACACCACCGGGTCGTATTTGCGATCGGCCACGCGTTCCTTCATCGGAATCAACGCGTTGTCGGTGATCTTGATGTGCTCGGGGCAGACCTCGGTGCAGCACTTGGTGATGTTGCAGTACCCGAGGCCATGCTC
>NZ_JBAPPI010000176.1:0-9838 GCF_049280035.1 Mycobacterium sp.
GGCGCCACAACGATCGGCGGGAAGATTCCGGTCAACCCGTCAGGGGGGCTGGCCTGCTTCGGCGAGGCGATTCCCGCACAGGCGATCGCACAGGTCTGCGAGCTCACCTGGCAGCTGCGCGGCCAGGCCACCGGCCGTCAGGTCGAGGGCGCCAAGGCCGGAATCACCGCGAATCAGGGCTGTTCGGCCACGGCTCGTCGGTCATCGTGGCCCGCTAAACGGCGCTAGCCCGACGATTCTGCGTCTTTAGACGTATCGAGGGTTTCCAGTACGACCTCGGCGACGTGCTTCATCGTCGTCCGCCGGTCCATCGCGGCGCGCTGGATCCACTTGAACGCCTCCGGCTCGGTCATGCCCTGATTGGCCTGTAGCAGACCTTTCGCTCGTTCGACGAGCTTGCGGGTTTCCAGCCGATCGGACAGGTTGGAGACTTCGCGCTCCAGCGCCCTGATCTCGCTGAACCGGCTCAGCGCCACTTCAATCGACGGGATCAGGTCGGAGATGGTGAAAGGTTTGACCAGGTAAGCCATCGCACCGGCGTCTCGTGCCCGTTCAACGAGGTCACGCTGACTGAAAGCGGTTAGCACCACAATCGGTGCGATGCGTTTGCGGGCAATCTCCGACGCTGCATCGATGCCGTCGCGGCGCGGCATCTTGACGTCCATGATCACCAGGTCGGGTCTGAGCTGCTCGGCCAGCTCGACGGCTTCCTGGCCGTCGCCGGCCTCGCCGACGATTTCGTAGCCCTCTTCGCGCAGCATCTCGGCCAAGTCAAGCCGGATGAGCGCCTCATCCTCGGCGATCAGCACCCGGCGCGAGGCTTGGGTATCGGCGTCGGTCGTGGAGCTGGTCATGACGACATTCTCTCGTGGCCCGCCACGGTCCTCGACCGCGGGGTTGTGACGTCCGTGTCACGATCGCCATCCTCTATGGTGGGAGGCCGTAGTCACGAGCCCTCGTATCCCAACTGGCAGAGGAAACGGATTCAAAACCCGTCCAGTGTGAGTTCGAATCTCACCGAGGGCACAAAAATCCCAAGCCAACGCTGAAAGCACGTGAATTGACCGTTCTCGGGGACCTGCTCTCACCGTCGCGCCTCACACACGTGGTAGATGTCGGGGCGAACCCCTTCGACGGCGGCAAACCACTCTACCTACCGATGCTCAGCGCCGGCCTGTGCCACGTGACCGGGCTCGAGCCCCAGCACCAGGCATTTCTCGCGCTCCAACAAGCACGTGGCCCGAACGAGCTGTATCTGCCGTACGCGGTGGGCGACGGAAGCCCACACATTTTGAAGGTCTGTCGTGCAACCGGGATGACGAGCCTGCTCGAGCCAGACCCAACGACTCTAGGGGTATTCCCGAGTCTCGAACCGTTGGGTGAGGTGATTGAGCGCGTACCAGTTGAAACCCGGCGGCTTGACGATATAGGCGAGATTGAGCATCTCGACTTGCTCAAGATTGACGTCCAAGGAAGTGAACTGTCTGTCTTCCAAAACGGGCAGGCGAAGCTCGCCGAGGCTGTGGCGATTCAGACCGAGGTGTCGTTCATAACTCTGTATCAAAACCAACCGTCATTCGGGGAGGTTGATTTAGAGCTACGTCGTCAGGGGTTCATTCCGCACGGCTTTGCGGAGGCCAGCAGAAGACCGATTGGCGACTTTGTCGTCGGCGATGGTGCAATCCCACCGGCGAATCAGCTCCTGGAGGCCGACATCGTCTATGTGCGCGACTTCACCCACCCAGACGTGATGACCGATGAGCAGCTAAAGCATTTGGGGTTGATAGCGCATCACTGCTATCAGTCGTTCGACTTGGCGTATCGGTGTGTGGTGTTGTTGGAGGAAAGGCACGTGGTAGAGACAGGAAGCTCGCAGCAATACCGGAGTCTGTCCCGGATATAGCCGAACCGCCGGGAAACGCCACGTTCCGCAAACTCGAGCTCACCCGTTAGGCTTTTGCTGTGGCGGCTAAGAAGTGCGGTGCCCCACAAGCAGGAGGTTCGCGGCGAACGCCGGACTGCGTAGCAGCAGTGCGGGCGGAACCGCGTGTCCGCAATCAGCTTTATGCCGACCGCATCGCGCGCCGGCGCCGCATCCTGCACCTCAACACATCGATGGCGATGGTCATCAGCGTGGGTTTCGGGGTTATGCAACTTGTGGTCGCACCCCAGCTGTGGTGGACCGGCGTGATCAATATCGTCGTCGCCGCGATTTTCGCAATCATCCCCTACCTGCACCGCTTCGGTGAGCTGGTTGCGCCGCTGACCTTCATCGGCACTGCCTATGCGTCGATCTTCGTCATCTGCTGGATGATCGGTACCGGCTCGGGCTTGCAGCTCTACTTCCTGGTCGCAGCCTGCCTTGCCGTGTTGCAGCTGGGCAGCGAACGCATCTTCTTGGCGGCAAGCCTGGCAGCCGTCGCGGCTGTGTTGGTAATCACCCTGCAGTTTCTCGTCCCCCGCGACACTGGTGTTCAGCCGCAGTGGTTTTTGTCGCTGGGCTTCGTCGTCACCACAATCTCAGCCTGTGTCATGGCGGTCGCGACAGTGTGGTACGCGCTACGCGAACTGCGCCGCGCCCAGGAGGCCCTGGAAGTCGAATACGAACGATCCGAGGCGTTGCTGTCCAACATTTTGCCGGCCAGCATCGCTGAGCGGCTAAAAGATCCGGCGCGCAACATCATTGCCGACAAATACGACGACGCCTCAGTTCTGTTCGCCGACATCGCCAACTTCACCGAGCGGGCCAGCGATATCGCACCGGACAAGCTGATCCGATTCCTGGATCGGCTGTACAGCGACTTCGACGCGCTGGTCGACAAGCACGGGCTGGAGAAGATCAAGGTCAGCGGGGACTCCTACATGGTGGTCAGCGGAGTGCCCAAGCCGCGGCCCGATCACGTCGAGGCGCTGGCAGACCTTGCGCTCGACATGGTCGAAACCGTAAGCGGACTAAAGGATTCGCGCGGCAACCCGCTGCCCCTGCGAATCGGGCTGGCCAACGGCCCCGTCGTCGCTGGCGTGGTGGGTTCTCGCCGGTTCTTCTACGACGTGTGGGGCGATGCGGTCAATGTGGCGTCCCGGATGGAATCCACCGATTCGGTGGGACGGATCCAGGTGCCAGAGGATGTCTACCAGCGGCTGAAAAACGACTTCGTGTTACAGGAACGCGGCGCGGTCGAAGTCAAAGGGAAGGGCGTCATGCGCACCTGGTATCTCGTTGACCGTAAACCGGACACCGGTTCCGGCGGTGTGCGTGCCGAGGCGCCCCAAACGGCCTGGGTCTGACTCCAAACGCAAACCTCCCACTACGACCGTCCTTTGTGGGAAACTTCGGAAATGGAAACCACTGCTGTCCCAAGGTTGTTGCCGCATCTGTGGAAGTCGACATTGGTATCCGGAATTCTGGCGCTGGCCCTGGGCATCCTCGTGCAGCTGTTGCCCGGAGATTCCATCGTCATCGCCGCTATCCTGTTCGGCATCTACCTGCTGATCACCGGTATCGCGCAAGTTGTCTTCGCGTTCAGCCTGCACGTCTCGGCCGGGGGGCGGGTGCTCTTGTTTATCAGCGGCGCGGCCTCGCTGGTGTTAGCGATGCTGTGCTTCCGACATTTCGGCCAAGGCTCTGCGATTCTCCTGCTGGCCATCTGGATTGGCGTCGGCTTCATCTTTCGTGGTGTAGCAACGTCGATCTCGGCTATTAGCGATCCGACCTTGCCCGGTCGTGGCTGGCAGATATTCCTTGGCCTGATCAGCCTGTTGGCCGGCATTGTGATGATCGGATCGCCGTTCGAATCACTCGCGATCCTGACGCTCATCGTCGGCATCTGGCTCGTCGTGATCGGCGTCTTCGAGATCGTGTCGTCGTTCGGCATCCGCAGCGCATCCAAGAGCGTGGACAAAGCCCTGGCGGGCGGACCGCACGGAGATGCCTGACGCCGTCATGGATTCACAACGTCGGCAACGGGATTAGGACGAGACTAGAGAAGTCGCGCTGCTCGACTGGCCGCGTGCGCGCACGCCGCGGCTACGGCGACGCGCAGCTGTTGTCAACGGGCGCTCATCGCGCGGTCGTCTAATCGCTCGAGAAGGGGCGGTGGTGATGGCTACTCATCACGTGCCCAATGACATTTCTTGTCCCGAACTACGTATCGGCGCCGGCGAGTATTCTGGCGAATAGTCGTCGAGGACGCCCGATCGAGAAAGCGAGCCATGACCGAACCTCCGGACAGGCCGTCGAACAGACGCCCAAACCCCGAGGGAAGACCGGAAACGGCGCCGCCATATCCGTACCCATATCCGTACCCATATCCCCAGCAGCCCGGCCCATACGGCGGCGGCTATCTGCCGCCACCGCCCAACTACGGGCCGCCACCGCCGATGCAGCTCAAGAACGGGCTCGGCATCACTTCGCTGGTGCTAGGGGTTGTCGGGTCACTCTGTGTCCTGGTGCCGGTTTTCAACATCGTCAGCATTGTTTTGGGACTCGTCGCGATTGTTATCGGGTTCATCGCGCGCGGACACGTCAAGCGCGGCACCGCCAACAATGGCGGGGTTGCGATCGCGGGCATCGTGCTAGGCGGCCTCGCGATCATCGTCGGGTTGGCCTTCATTGCACTCTGGGCGACGGTCTGGAAGGACGCTGGCGGCGGCGACTACATCAGCTGCATGCAGAAAGCCGGCTCAGACCACGTCCTGCAGCAGCAGTGCGCAGATCAATTTAGGCAAAACATCCAAGACCGGTTGAGCGTCACGCTGACGCCAACACCGGTCCCGTAGACCGCTAAAGGTTGCGGCGACGCGGCATGAACTCCAGCGACAGCAGCACGTAGATCAACGGGACCAGCTGCGTCAGTGACACCAGCGCATACCGCCGCTGGTCCGGCGAGCGGAATTTGCGCAGATATCGATACAGCGACTCAAGCGCGATTAATGGATTTAGCAGATGAATGAGCCAATAAAACAGACCTTGCATCCGCCCGCGCTGCTTTTCATCAAAGATCTCCGGAAAGGCAGCGAATGCCAATGATACCCGCTGCGCGCCAGCATCTTTGGCCGCATTGATCATGTCGACACTGAGCCGTTCGTCGATCCCGTTGGGCGCACCGGGACGACGCCACGGTACGTCGAGGGTGATATCGCTACCGCCGCCGGCGGTCGCGTACCGATGAAAACCCTGCACCCGCCCGGAGTTGTCCCTCGCGATGATCAGCTTGGTCCCTGGGTACCGGCCCTCCAGCACGCCGTCCAAGTTCATGCAAAATCCGCGATCGCTGTGCGCACCGCGAGCTGACGCCCGCAGCACCTCGGTCAGCTCGGCCAACAGCCGACCGTCGAGCCCCTGCTCGTCGACGATCTCGGTGGTGATACCGCAGTTGTGCGTGCGTTTGACGGCCTGACGCAGGTTTCGGAACTCGCGCCCAACCATTTCGAAGGTGGACACGTCGATGACGACATCCCGGCCGATGGGTACCGGGTGCAACGATTGGCCCAGCACTTTCGGGTCGCTCCATAGCTGCAGCCGCTGCTCACTGCAGGCCAACACCACGATTCGCCAGCCGTGGGTATGGCACATTTTCGCGAAGTCGGCGACCAGTTGCGGGAATTGCGCCTCATCACCGACGGGGTCCCCGCTAACCACCGCGTAGCCGAATCGCGTCCGGTATGCGAGCGCCGCCGTACCTTCGGCAGCGAACAGGTAGCACTTGCCCGCCTGCATGGCGAACGGCGCCAGCGGGTCACCGCCGGTGGCTTTGATCAAGGCCCACACCCGAGGCAGGTCGCCGGGGTGCCGACTCGCTGATGTGGGCCACATCAGCGCCAGGCCGGACCCGGCGATCAGCGCGTCACCGAGCAGATCGAAAGCCAGCACGTGCGCACCAATCCCCGCGGACAGGACGAGGACTGCGGCGACCGCGTTCCGGGCGGTGACCGGGCGGCCTAGAAAGATTCCGCGGGCAATCAACGCCACCGCGGCCAATACCGTCACCGACCATTCCAGCCGGCCAGTGGGGCCGCGGGCGATCACTTTCATCAACCAACACGACGCACTGAGCAGGGCCAATGCTCCCACCCAGCGGGCTACCGGCGAGTTAACGTGAACGACCACCCGCTCGCTTGCGCCGAACCCGGGGGCGATGCCGATTGACGACTCGTGCACGCCCACCTCCGATTGCTCGGCAACAAATCAGGCGGCACAGTGGGCTGCTGCGTCAGAGCGCTCGTCGCCGGTACGTCGCTAGCGTTCGATTACCCAACCACCTGCAACGTTACGCCGCGAACCGGTCCCGCTGCGGTCACATTGGGCGCGCCGCAACCGAATCGTTGCCAGCCCTTGTTGGCCGGTCTACGGCCGGGACCCGGGGAAATACTTCACCACGCCTTCTTGCATGACGGTGGCGACGGGCCGGCCGGCGCGGTCGAAGAAATAGCCGCTCCCCAGCCCGCGTGAATCGGTGGCCACCGGCGAGGATGTGGAATACAACACCCAATCGTCGAAGCTGACCTGGCGATGGAACCAGACCGAGTGATTGACGGTCGCAGCGAAGATGCGGTCGGACCCCCACGAGAGCCCGTGAGTGGTGATGATTGAGTCCAGCACGGTGGTGTCCGAGCAATAGAGCATCGTCGCGGTGTGCAGCACGGGGTTGTCGGGCAGCACGCCGTCGGCTCTGACCCAGACTCGGTTGTAGTCGAGCCGGTCGCCTTTATCCCGCATCACCCAGGACGGGTCGTTGGTGTAGCGCCATTCGATGGGTTGCAATGCGTTGACGAACAACGGAACGGTGTCCTCGTACCCGCGCAGCAACTCCTTGATCGACGGCAATGTCTCCGGATCGGCGACTTCGGGCGGTTCGACGTTGTGCTCAAGGCCGCGACCGCCGGCCAGGTAGGAGATCATGACCGTCGCCAACATGGTGCCGTCCTGCGTCACCTCGATGCGGCGGTTCGCGAAGCGACGTTCGTCGCGCAACCGCACCACCTGGAATTCGATGTCTTTGGCCGTGTCACCGCCGTTGATGAAGTGCGCCGAAAGCGCGTTCGGCGGCAAGTCGCGGGTCAGCGTGCGGCTGCCCGCCACAAATGATTGCGCCATCATCAGTCCGCCAAATGTCCGCGGCGGGTTCTTACTGGGATGAGAGCCGATGAAGACGTCATCGCCCATGGGATGCAGGTCGAGCACCGCCATCAGCTCGTCGAAGTCAGACACCGCGTCAGCCTAGTTGCCCGGCTAAACGTCCTCTTCGCCGATTCGATGCACGTGGATCAGGTTGGTTGACCCGACGGTGCCCGGCGGCGCGCCCGCAACGATCACCACCAGGTCGCCGCGTTTGTAGCGGCCGAGCGCCAGCAGCGACTTGTCCACTTGACGGATCATGCCGTCGGTGGTCTGGATGATGGGGACGATGAACGTCTCGGTTCCCCATGTCATGGCAAGTTGGCTACGCACTTCCGGCAGTGGAGTGAACGCCAGCAGCGGCAGCGGCGTATGCAGCCGCGCCAGTCGCCGCACGGTGTCTCCGGACTGAGTGAACGCGACCAGAGCCTTGGCATCGAGCCGCTCACCGATATCGCGGGCGGCGTAGCTGATCACTCCGCGCTTGGTGCGCGGCACGTGGGTCAGTGGCGGGGCGGCGGTGGAATTCTCTTCCACCGCGCACACGATGCGAGCCATCGTCTGGACCGCGGCCAACGGATGCTTTCCGACAGCGGTTTCGCCGGACAGCATCAGCGCGTCGGCGCCGTCGAGCACGGCGTTGGCGACGTCAGAGGCCTCGGCCCGCGTCGGCCGCGAGTTTTCGATCATCGATTCCAGCATCTGGGTCGCCACGATGACGGGTTTAGCGTTCTCCCTGGCCATTTGGATGGCCCGCTTCTGGACTAGCGGAACCTCTTCAAGCGGCAGCTCGACACCCAGATCACCGCGGGCAACCATCACCGCATCGAACGCCAGCACAACTGCTTCGAGGTTGTCGATAGCTTCGGGCTTCTCGAGTTTGGCGATGACGGGTACCCGGCGGCCGATTCGATCCATCACCTCGTGGACCAGCTCGACATCGGATGGCGAGCGCACGAACGACAGCGCCACCATGTCGACGCCCAGGTGCAATGCGAACTCGAGATCTTCGACGTCCTTAGCGGACAACGCGGGGGCCGACACGTTCATCCCGGGCAGCGACATTCCCTTGTTGTTGCTGACCGGTCCGCCCTCAGTAACGGTGCACACGATGTCATCGCCGTCGATGTCCTCGACCACCAAGCCGACGTTGCCGTCGTCGACCAGAACCCGGTCGCCGGGCAGGGCGTCTTGGGCCAAGTGCTTGTAGGTGGTCGAAACCCGGTCGTGGTTGCCCGGGCAGTCGGTGACAGTGATCCGCACGGTTTCGCCGTCGGCCCAGTAGGTCGGCCCGTCAGCGAAACGGCCGAGCCTGATCTTCGGACCCTGCAGGTCGCCAAGCACGCCCACCGCACGCCCGGTGGCGTCAGAGGCGGCCCGCACACGGTCGTAGGCAGCTTTGTGATCGCTGTAATCGCCGTGGCTGAAGTTCATTCGGGCGACATCCATTCCGGCTTCGACCAGCGCTCTGACCGATTCGTCAGTGCTGGTGGCCGGGCCGAGCGTACAGACGATCTTGCCGCGTCTCGCCACGACGAATCAGCATAGTCGCGCTAGCTGATCATCTGCCGACAGTTACTGATCCGGCAGCTGGCTAACTCGTGAGTAACGTCGGAACCAAGGGGAATCCCGGCAGGTTACGCAGTACCGTCCAAGCCAGCATCGCGATAACGACAATCGCCACCGCCGGTATTGGTAACAAAGATTTTCCAGAGCGGCGGCGCAGCAGAAACCATCCGGCCAACATCGGGATCCCGACGAGCAGAAAGACGTTGTCGGTGATCGCCGCGGCCAGGTCACCGTGCAGGATGTCGTGCATCATCCGCAGGCCTCCGCAGGCGGGGCAGTTCCACCCAGTGAGCAGGCGAAACGGGCAAACGGGAAAGATCGAGTCCGGCTTGTGCGGGTCTACCAGGCCGACGTAACCGAGCGCGCCAGCCAGCAGCGCACCCGAACCTAGTGCGGTGTACAGCTCGCGCCGATGCGTGCCGCCGTGCTCAGCCGGATTGGTCACGCCTTTCAGGATGCCAGTCGGCGCGGCGCCGCGGTTATTATCGGCGCGACCTGGGATTCAGCCTTATCAACCGCCACATCCACCAGGTTGAGTTCGAGCCGGTCGGCTCCTCCGCTACCGCGACTTTGTCGTCGGCCGATTCCGCCGCCTCTTCCGCCTTGCTGGCTGCTTCCGCCTCGGATTTTTCGGCGTCAGTTTCGACATCGGCAGCTTCGGCGGCCGGCTCATCCTCGGCCCTCTCCGGCTCAGCTTCGGCGGCCTCGCCGTCCGGCTTTTCAGCCGTCGCGTTTTGCGGCTCCGGCTCGTCACTCGCGGCCTGCTCAGCCGTTTCGGCCACTTCGGCCTCGGGGGCGTCCACCTCTGCAGCGTCGGCCGCGACCGCTTCAGCCCCGGTTGCTTCCGCAGGCGTCTCTGTCGTTGCGGGCTCACCAACCGGCTCGTCAACGGCGGTGGCGACAACAGCAGCGGGCTCCGACGAATCGGCTGCGGCCTCATCCACCGAGTCCGGTACCAGTCGGTCAGCAGCCGAGGCACTCAGCGTCGCCGGATCCTCGCGGCCCTTGGGAGCGAGGATCAGATACACCACCGCGCCGATGAAGACAAAGGTCGATGTGAAGGAGTTGATCCGGATTCCGGCGATATGGGTGGCGGCGTCGTCACGCAACAGCTCGATGCAAAAGCGTCCGATACAGTACCCGGCGACATAA
>NZ_JBAPPI010000177.1:0-8887 GCF_049280035.1 Mycobacterium sp.
GTCATCCGGTCGGTGTCCGACGTCATCATCGACGACCCAGATGCGGCACGTCGCTTGGCGTGGGAGGGCATTTACTGACCGGAACAACCCGTTAACCAGGGGAAGTCCAATTATCCGGATTAAGCTAGCCGCAGCGCGACGGGACAAGGTACTTTGTGGAGCTAATTGATGAAGCCGTTCGGCGACGCCTGAAAGAACGGGGGACGTACGTGTCTCGAGACTCCAGCGACTGTTCGAAGCTTCCACGCCTTTACCTGTCGCGACCCGCAACCGTCCTTCCCGACGAAGCTGTCGACAACGAAGCGGCGCTGTCGCGCGTCCACGAATCATTCCGCGGCCCACCGGCTGAATGGGAGCCGATCGAGCAGAGCATCCGGTACGTGTTCGACCGGTGCAACACCAAGATGCGCTACCTTGACGAGGACCCCGCGCTGTCGCCGGGCGAGTTCGCGGCCCGCGCAGCGAGCGCTTGCCTGCGCGAAAACGGCTTGGCGGCAACCGATATCGACCTCCTCATCTACGGCGGGATCGCGCGTGACGCGTTCGAGCCGGCGACCGCGGCCGAAGTCGCAGGGCGCCTCGGCGCCAAGCCACTGCACGCCATAGATGTGACCTGCGCCTGCGCCGGACTCATCGAGGCGCTGCACGTCGCCGCCGGCTATTTCGCCCTGCATGACGACATCCAAACGGCGCTCATCTGCGCCGGCGAGCTGACACGTGACCGGATCACCCACGATATGCAGTCGCTCGAAGACGTCGCGGTAGGCGTCGCCGGCCTGACGCTCGGTAACGCCGCTGCCGCACTGCTGATTTCGCGAGAGCCGTTGCCGGCAGGCAGCGCACGGCTGGTCGGGGTTTTGCACAAGACGCTTTCCGAGCACTATGCCCTGTGCCGCGCGCCGGTCGACGGGCATTTCACGTCGCATTCGAAGGAGTTGTTCGCGCTGGCGGTTCACGTGCCGCCCGAGATTCGCCGACTGCTGGCCGACGCCGGATGGTCGCCAGAAGAGGTCGACCACTATGCCTTCCACCAGCCGAGCGAGGCGGTCCTGGAGCGGGTCTTGGCCGAGCTCGGCGCGCGGCCGCAGGCCTGTGTGCACACCCACTCGCTGTTTGGGAACACGGCGAGCACCTCGTGGGCGCTCGCGCTGGACTACCGCCTCCGGAACGGCACGGTGCAGGCCGGCGACAAAATCGTCGTCGCCAGCGCAGCGGCCGGATTCACCATCGTGGCTGCCGCTGCGGTGTGGGAAGGCTGATGATCCGCTACCTGCACCTGTACCGGGTCATCACCAAGACGTTCGGGTTATGGTTTCGCCCGCTCGGCGCGTTCACGCTGCTGCAGGTGCGCCAGGCGATCTCGGCGACGACGCTGGGCCTCGACCATCTCGTCTATCCCCACCACCGCAAGCAGGCGATCGACCGGCCGATCTTCATCGTCGGCAACCCGCGCAGCGGCACTACCTTCCTGCACCGGCTGCTGCTGGGAGCCGGTGATATGGCCGCCTTCGAGCTGTGGGAGATGCTGTTTCCGGCCATTACGGCACGTAAGTTGCTCGGCCGGATCGTCCCGCGGCTAGACCGGCTGTCGCCGGCGCGTTACCACCCGTCGGACGTGCACGACACCAGCCTTCGCGGTATCGAGACCGACGATGTGGCGTGGTTTTTCCGTACCCTCGACGGTCCGTTCGCCTGGGCGTATTTCCTTGCCTGGCAGGATGTTTGGGGCAGTGAGCTGTCGAGGCGTGAGTTCGGGATCGAGGGCGTGACTCCGCGTGAGGACGAGCGCTTCTTCCGTTACTACGAGGCCTGCTGGCGCCGAAACCTGACCCTCAAGCGCGCCAACCGCATCCTGGTCAAGTCGAGCATGCTCACGTTCCGGCTCGACGCGCTGCTGCGCCGCTACCCCGACTGCCGGCTGGTGTACGTGGTTCGCGATCCGGTCGAGGTCATCCCGTCCGGTATGTCGCTGCTCGCCAGCGTGCTGGAGAATGCCTACGACGTCTGGATCCGCACGAAGGAGGAGGACCAACGGCGCTGGATCGAGAACCTCTACCAGGCCTCGTGCGCGATGTTGCGCGACTTCCACGACATGACCTCAGCGGGCCTCGTCCCTGAACAAAACCTGTGCGTGATCCGCTACGAGGATCTACTGCAGAACCTCGAGCCGACGATGAAGCGGATCCTCGACTTCATCGAGATCGAGCCCAGCGAAGCCTTCCAGGAGGAGGTTCGGGCGCAAGCCGACCGGCAGCGCGGCTACACCAGCCGCCATGAGCACTCTCCCCAGCAATTCGGTCTCGACCCCGAGCGCATCCGAGCCGACCTCGGCTTCGCCTACGACGCGTTCGGGCTCTCGAGCGGGGCCGGCTGACGCGCCGGCCACGTCCTGAAGTTCGGATCTCAGGTCTGCAGACTGCAAGACGTCAGTAAGGAACTCAGGTTAGCCTCAGGCCAGCTCACCGCCACATTGAATGGAGCGCCTCGTTGCATCGGCCACGTATGTCCCGCGCCTTGGGTGCGGCTGCCGGCGCGCTGCTGGGTGCCGCATTCCTCCCAGCTGCCGCTGCCTTCGCCGACGCCTACGACATCGTTCCCGATCCAACTTCCACCGAAGTGGTCACCAGTTATTACGGGTTATACACGGCACTTCCGGCGTTCGACGCTAGCGCTCTTGGATACCGGACATTCGACGTTGACGACACGACCCTCGGTACTGTCGTCGGGAAATTCGACGCCTACGAGGCCACTACTTCGGGCGTCTTCTTCAGAGGTACCAACGAAGAAATCCTTGTCACCTCGGACGTTTCAGGTACCACAGGCACGGCCGCTGGGGACGTTCCGCCGGTCGGCTCGGTGCTCGACACTTTCATGTTCGGTAATAGCGGCTTTGGCGACATTTACTCCGCCCTCACCTCGACATCCGGTGTGGACACGATCTCGGATACGTTTGTTACGCCTTTCGGGGACTACACGACCCCCCTCGCCTTCGACGCAGCCGCAATTCCGATCGCCGAACTAGCGACGCTTGTCACCCAGGACTACGGCTTCGTGCCCGTTTCCGACAACGACGTCACCGCGATAAGCGGCATTCCGCCGTTCGCCGTAGCCGAGCCGGGACCGCAGGAATTCGCCACTGCGGATGGAACTTTCGATGCGGAGACGGTCAAAACCTGGGATTTCGCCGGCAATGCCACCGAGGCCATACTTGTCACTTCGACATCAGGTGCCACAGGCACCGGCGCTGGGGAGGTTCCGCCGGTCGGCTCGGTGTTCAACATCATCACCCTCGATTTTCCCGGCTACCAGTTGGTTTACTCCGACCTCGCCCCGACAACGCCTGGCGGCGCGGATACGATCACGGAAACTTTGGTGACCCCCTCGGGCGACTTAAACATTCCCGAAACCTTTGACGCATCCGCACTTGTCGCCGCCGGCGGAGCAACCGTCCCGTTGGCCGACGATTACGAGATCGTTCCGGCTTCCACCGCAGTGTTGAGCGGAATAAACGGGGTTCCGCCTTTGGACGTCGTGATTCAGGGATACCAGCAATTCGACGTTGACAACACGGCCCTCGGTACTGTGGCCGGGACGTTCAACGCCGACGTCAGTACCGCTGCAGATAGCTACGGTGATATCGACCGGACAATCCTCGTCACGTCCGACTTGTCAGGTGCCGCAGGCACGGCCGCGGGAGACGTTCCGCCGGTCGGCTCGGTGTTCGACACTTTCACCTTCGGTGACAGCGGCTTTGAGAACATTTACATCGACCTTGCCTCCACGACCGCCGGCGGCGATGTGATCTCGGATACCTTCGTTACGCCCTTCGGCGACTTCACCATTCCCGCCACCCTGGATCTAGCCGCACATCTGGCCGGCGTTACGTTCCTGGGCCTCTGAGACTGGCTTCTAGCCTTTGGGGTTCTGACCGCTGCTCGCTAACCCGGGCCGTCGCTGGAGGCTGCGAACAGCGGCACCAGCACGTCGCCGATCGGTGTCGCGATTCCGTGGCCACGTGCCTTGCGGATGATCACCCCGTTGCGGATGTCCCACTCCTGCGGGCGGCCGGCCTCGCGGTCGGCCAGCATCGAGGTGCCCATATCGGTGGGCGCCTGGCGGAACATATCGACCAGCTCGTTGAGATCGTCGTCACCCAGCTTGGCGCCCTCGGCCCGGGCGACCGCCGCGCACTCGGCGACGTAGCGGCGTGACATCGCGGCCACGTCGTCGCGGCGGAACATCCCTGACCGTCGCCCGGTCAGTACCATCAGCCCGGCGAGCGCGTTCACCAGTAGCTTGCGCCAGGCCGCGGTGGTGAAGTCCGGGTCGCACTCCACCGTGCACCCGGCCCCGTTCAACAAGTCGGCGATCTTGGCCGCGGCGGGGCCGTCGGGCAGCACCAGTCGCACGTCGGTGCGTAGCCTTACCCATCCTTCGGGCTGGGTCTCGGCGCCGTACCAGACGATGCCCGGTAGCACCGTCGACGACGGGCAGTGCGGCTGCACCTGCTCGACCTGCTCGACACCGTTTTGCAGCACGACGACGATGGTGTGCTCGTCACACAGCCGGGCCAGCCAGCGAGCACCGTCGTCGTTCTGGGTGGCTTTGATCGCCAGCAGGACCACCCCGACCGGGCCGGTCACCTCGCCGGGATCGGTGCAAACCGGGCCAGGCACCACGATCGGATCGGCGCCGTCGGGCCGCAGTTCGATCTGTGCTCGCGGTGTCCGTCCGCACACCAGTAGCTTGTGCCCCGCGGCGTATAGGTATGCCGCGACCGTGGTACCGACAGCACCCGGACCTACAACTGCTACTTCTCTGACGACATCCATGACGATGCTTGAAATTACCCGCCTCTAGACTGTGCTGTCGTGTTACGCAGTCATGCCTCCGGATCGTTGCGCGCCGCCGACGCGGGCCACAAGGTAACGCTGGCCGGATGGGTTGCGCGTCGGCGCGACCACGGTGGAGTGATCTTCATCGACCTGCGCGACGCGACGGGGGTATCCCAGGTGGTGTTCCGGGCCGACGATGTGTTGGCCCAAGCCCACCGGCTGCGCGCCGAATTCTGCATCGCCGTCGAGGGTGTCGTCGAGGTTCGCCCGGAGGGCAACGCCAACCCCGAGATCGCGACCGGTGAGATCGAAGTCAACGCAACGTCGCTGACCGTGCTGGGGGAGTGCGCGCCGCTGCCGTTTCAGCTCGACGAGCCCGTCGGCGAGGAGACCCGGCTGCGCTATCGCTACCTCGACCTGCGCCGTGACGGCCCAGGCGAGGCAATTCGGTTGCGCTCCAAGGTAAATGCCGCGGCCCGCGGCGTGCTGGCCGCGCATGACTTCGTCGAGATCGAGACCCCGACGATGACGCGCTCGACACCGGAGGGCGCCCGAGACTTCTTGGTGCCCGCCCGGCTGCAGCCCGGCTCGTTCTATGCGTTGCCGCAAAGCCCGCAGCTGTTCAAGCAGCTGCTGATGGTGGCCGGCATGGAGCGCTACTATCAGATCGCCCGGTGCTACCGCGACGAGGACTTCCGGGCCGACCGTCAGCCGGAATTCACCCAGCTCGACATGGAGATGAGCTTCGTTGACGCCGACGACGTCATCGCGATCTCCGAGCAGGTGGTCAAGGCGGTATGGGCGTTGATCGGCTACGATGTGCCGCTGCCGTTGCCGCAGATCAGCTATGCGGACGCGATGCGACGGTTCGGCTCGGACAAGCCCGACCTGCGATTCTCCCTCGAGCTGGTCGAGTGCACAAACTTCTTCAAAGACACCACATTTCGGGTGTTCCAGGCGCCGTATGTGGGTGCGGTGGTAATGGCTGGAGGAGCGTCGCAGCCGCGTCGCACGCTGGACGGCTGGCAGGAGTGGGCCAAACAGCGCGGGCACAAGGGTTTGGCGTACGTGCTGGTCGGCGACGACGGCACGCTGGGCGGGCCGGTCGCTAAGAATCTGTCCGACGCAGAACGCGCGGGCTTGGCAGCACACGTCGGGGCCCAGCCCGGTGACTGCATCTTCTTCTCGGCGGGGCCGGACAAGACGTCGCGCGCGTTGTTGGGCGCCGCCCGCGTGGAGATCGCTCACCGGCTCAACCTGATCGACCCGGAAGCCTGGGCTTTCACCTGGGTGGTGGACTTCCCGCTGTTCGAGCCGGCCGACGAAGCCACCGCCGCCGGTGAGGTCGCGGTAGGCGCCGGCGCGTGGACCGCGGTGCATCACGCCTTCACCGCGCCCAAGTCGGAATCGGAGGCCATCTTCGACACCGCCCCGGGCACCGCGCTGGCAGATGCCTACGACATCGTCTGCAACGGCAACGAGATCGGTGGCGGCTCAATTCGTATCCACCGCCGCGACATTCAAGAGCGGGTGTTTGCGATGATGGGTATCGGCGCAGCGGAGGCACAGCAGAAGTTCGGATTCTTGCTGGACGCTTTCACTTTCGGTGCGCCGCCGCACGGTGGGATCGCATTCGGTTGGGATCGCATCGTCGCGCTGATAGCGGGCAAAGACTCCATCCGCGAGGTCATCGCGTTCCCGAAGTCCGGTGGTGGCGTCGACCCGCTTACCGACGCGCCGGCGCCGATCACCGCGCAACAGCGCAAGGAGTCGGGCATCGACGCGGTGCCCGAGTCGCAGCGACGCTCGGCGACGGAATAGACGGCGGACCTGGCTGGGTTGACCGGGCATGAGCCAACAGATCCCGGATGTCGAAACGCTCAAAGCGTTCAACAAGACCATCACCGACGAGTTCAGGGCCAACGACGGTAAGGTCGGAGGCCAATTTCAGGGCGCCGACCTGTTGCTGTTGACCACGACGGGTGCTAAGTCCGGTCAGCCGCGAGTGTCGCCGTTGGCCTATTTCCGTATCGACGGCAAGCTGCTCATCATCGGGTCTTTTGCCGGCGCGGACGTCAACCCGGCGTGGGTGCATAATCTGCGCGCCAACCCCTCGGCTCACGTCGAGATCGGCAGCGAATCCTCGGACGTGACTGCCCGTGAATTGCTGCTTGACGAACGCGACGAGCTGTTCCCCAAGATCACCGCGGCAGCACCGGGTTTCGCCGAGTATCAGGCGAAGACGACCCGGGTGATCCCAGTTTTCGAGCTGCAGCCACTGCGTTAGCTCGATCGATCACGGCCGGATCACACCGGGCAAATCCGTTAGTGCGGGACCGACAGCGACCACAGCTTTTGCAGCGTGCTGCGTATCGGATGCCCGGACCGCAGGATGTTGACGACCTCAATCGGGAAGAGGTCCCCGTTGCCGCCGCACTTGGGCCAGGCTTCAGGGCCCTGGGTGGCCAGCACCCGGTTGGCTACCGCGATCTGCTGGTCCCGTGACGCATTGGCCGGGTTACCGATGCCGCCGTTCTGGTCCCAGGTGGACTGCTTGAATTGCAGGCCGCCGTAAAACCCGTTGCCGGTGTCTTCCCTCCAGTTGCCGCCCGATTCGCACTGCGCGACGGCGTCCCAGTCCATGCCTTCGGCGTACGCCACCCCGGTGGTGGGGTCAATGACGAGCGATATCCCCAATACCACTACCGCCGATATCACCAGCGATTTGCACACCGATTGAATACTCAGTGTCCCCCGTAAATAACTCATTTAACACGTGTAACAAACCAGCGTGAAAACTGTCAACGGGTGGGACTTTAGCAATTTAATGAGATCTTTGGTGCGCCGGCGTTTCTAGTTGCTGGAGTTCATTTAAGTCAATTAGGGTGATTATTGTTGCAATTGATACTTATGACTTCTAACGTTGCTAGAGTTATCTAGTCGTGATTAAGTTGTCTAGAGTGTCTAAAGTTGCTGATGTTATCAGAGTGACATCTGATACTTCTGAGGCTGACGCGCTCAGCGGGTCGGCTTTTAGGTGACCTCGCCGAGAAACTCCTGCACTAGCCGTTTCGGGGCCTGGGTCAGCCACGCCTCGACAATCACCTCACGCAGTCCCAGCTCGTCGATCTCGGCGAGGTTGACCAGCACCGCCGGATAACCGTCGAAATGTGGGGTAGTGAGGTAGACGTCCGGTTCGTCGGCGATCAACGCGAACTTGACGCCCTCGTCGGCCACCCGGACGCCGAGAATGTCGCCCGCAGGCGGCGCAATCCCTAACGCGGTCAGTGCTTCCCGATCGGACTTGCGCAGCGGCCGCTCCCAGGCGATCAGCTTCTTGCCGACCCGCCATTCCCGCGGTGACCGCTCCTCGGCGAGCGGGAGCTCGCCGACGATGCTGGCGACGTCCTCCCACGTGGCCATGACTCATTGTGCTCCCCGGAAACGGCCCACGCTGCGGATCGTGGCCCAGCGTTGTTCGGCCGTCGCTGCGCCTCAGGGGTGGTTAGTGTGGCAGCTGTGGCCGACGACCTCGTACTTCCCGACGAGCCGCTCGCACCCGATCAGCATCCGCCGAGCCCGGGGGCCCGCTACCGGATCACCCACCGCACCGAATACCGCTACTCCCACGTGGTGACCAGTTCCTACGGGCGGGGGTTCCTGACCCCGCGTGACCTGGCCCGCCAGCGCTGCCTGTTCCACGAGCTGCGGATCTCACCACCGCCCGCCGACAGCTCAACCAGCCGGGACACCTACGGCAACACCAGCTCGTATTTCCATGTCACCGAGCCCCACCAGACCCTGACCATCACCAGCGAGTCGATCGTCGAGGTGTATCCGCCGTCGCCCGAGCGTTGGGGCAGCGGGCCGGCGCAGGCCCGATGGGAGCAGGCCCGCCCGGTCGGAGCGCGCGGCGCGTTGGCCACCGAGTTCGCCTTGGACCTGGATCCGCCCGAGATCACCGACGGGGTACGCGAGTACGCCGCGCCCAGCTTCGCCCCCGGACGACCGCTGATCGAGGTACTGCGCGATCTCACGTCGCGGATCCACAC
>NZ_JBAPPI010000178.1:0-3108 GCF_049280035.1 Mycobacterium sp.
GCCGGCGCGGCTGCGGCGCGGAGAGGTCCGCCCGCTCGGGGTCGACCGCTACGGCGTCCGGTTGCGCGTCGAAAGCGCCGACGGCGACCACGACGTCCGGCTGCCGTTCCGCCAGCCGGTTGACGACGTCACCGGTCTGGGCCAGGCCATCCGGGTGCTGATGGGCTGCCCGTTCGTTAACGGCCTGCGGGCCCGCCGAGACTGAGCCACGGGCGGCCACCGGCTGCCGGTTACCGTGGCGAGGTGACCTGGCCCCGCGGTGACGCCGACGCCGAGCCGATGCAGCGCCGCGCGTTGCGCATCGAGCTCGTCGTCGTGCTGTCCGTCACGTTCGGTCTCAGCGCCGTCACCGCGATCCTGCAGCTTGCCGACTCGGTGTTGCGCAACCTGAGCGCTCAGCGGATCCCGCTCAATCCGCGGCGGTCTTACTACGACCTGATCGACCTCGGCCTGAATGCGACCTTCGTCGTGCAACTTCTCGCCTGGGGTGCGCTTGGCCTGTACCTGTTGTGGCGCAGCGGGTTAAGCCCGGCCCGAATCGGGTTGGCGCGTTTCCAATGGCGCGCCGACCTGGGCGGCGGCGTCGGCCTGGCCGCGCTGATCGGCCTGCCCGGGCTGGCGCTCTACCTGGCGGCACGGGCATTGCACCTCAACGCGTCGGTCATCCCGTCCAGCTTGGGCGACACCTGGTGGCGGGTCCCGATGCTGCTGGTGGTCGCCTTCGCCAATGGCTGGGCCGAAGAGATCATCGTCGTCGGTTATCTGCTCACCCGGTTGGAGCAGCTGGGTGTCGGGGCACGGGTGGCGCTGGTGTGGTCGAGCGTGCTGCGCGGCAGCTATCACCTTTACCAAGGCTTCGGCGCCGGGCTGGGCAATGTCGCGATGGGGCTGGTGTTCGGGTACGCCTGGCAGCGCACCGGCCGGCTGTGGCCGCTGGTGATCGCCCACGGCATCATCGACGCCGTGACTTTTGTCGGGTATGCCCTGCTGGCCGGCCATCTGCGCTGGCTGCACTGACGGAGCGCGTGCGATTACATGAACGACCCCCAACCACCCGAGCCGTCGCCGGTCATCCGGCGTGGCCCGCGACGCCCGCCACCGGCCACGCCGCCACCACCCAAGCCGGCCCGGCCCGAAGCGCCGACCGTGCGCTTACGTCGGGCCGGCGCGCCACCGCGGCGGCCCCGCAAGCCGCGGCGCAAACGAGCTTGGGGCCAACTGATTTCCCTGAGCCTGGTGGTCATCGTGTTGCTGATCAGTGCCGGCATCCTGGGTGGCACGCTGTGGATCGAGACGGCGCTGCACCGCGAGCCGGTGCTGACCGACTACCCCGGGCGGCCGGCGTCCGGGCGGGGCAGCACCTGGCTGCTGGTCGGGTCGGACAGCCGACAAGGCCTCACCGTCGAGCAGCAGCAGGCACTGGCGACCGGCGGCGACACCGGTAACGGCCGAACCGACACCATGCTGCTGGTACACGTGGCGGCGTTCGGGTCACGCACCCCGACGACGATGGTGTCCATACCGCGCGACTCCTACGTGCCGATTCCGGGATACGGCCGCGACAAGATCAACGCGGCGTTCGCGATGGGCGGGGCGCCGCTACTGGCGCAGACGGTCGAGCAAGCCACCGGATTGCGGCTCGACCACTACGCCGAGGTCGGATTCAGCGGGTTCGCTGTCCTGGTCGACGCGCTGGGCGGGGTCACCATCTGTCCGGCCGCGCCGATCAACGATCCACTGGCCGGCGTCGATCTACCGGCCGGGTGCCAAAAACTGGACGGCCGCGACGCGCTCGGCTACGTCCGCTCCCGGGACACTCCGCGCGCCGACCTCGACCGCATGGTTAACCAGCGGGAGTTCATGTTGGCGGTGTTGGGCCGGGCCGCAAGCCCGGCGGTGTGGCTGAATCCATGGCGGTGGTATTCGGTGGCGCATGCGGCGGCCGGCGCCCTGACCGTCGACCATGGCGATCATGCCTGGGATATGGCCCGGCTGGGCTGGGCGCTGCACGGATCCACCACCATGTTGACGGTCCCGATCGGTGAGTTCACCGGTAGCGATGCCGGCTCGGTGGTGGTGTGGGATCACGACAAAGCCGCCCAGCTGTTCGACGCGCTGGCTGCCGACCAACCGGTGCCGCCGGCCGTCCTCGACAACCCGATCTAATTAGCGCATTCAGCTGGTGCAAGAAATTGTCGAAATCGACTCACCGCACAGCCCTTCCGACGCGCCGGCCGCCGCCGGGGGCCGGCTCTAGCGCGCGACTAGCGCAGGTCGGCGCCGGTTAGGCCTTGATGAGGTGGGTCGAGCCAAGCCTTGACGCGGCCGGGATGGTGGGTGGCCAGCCATGCCACCCCCACGTCTCGGCAGAATCGGACGTCCTCGTAGTCGTCGGCACTCCAGCAATAGAGCGCCCGGCCCTGGGCCGCAGCACGGTCGACGAGCTCGGGATGTTCACGAAGGGTGGCCAACGACGGCCCCACTGCGGTGGCGCCGATCGTGCTGGCCGCGCTGCTGGTGAGATATCGATGACTCCTGCCGAGCAGCACGGTGGGCAGCAGCGGTGCTGCCCGCCGAACCCGCCACAGCGCCGCCGCGGAAAATGACATCACCACCGCGCGGGACCGGTCGGCGGACGCGGGGGCGGCGATGCCGAAGCGGTGCAGCAGCGCCAGCAACTTGCTTTCCACCAGTGCGCCATACCGGACGGGGTGCTTGGTCTCGACGAAGATCTTCACCGGCCGCTTCCAGTCCAGCACCAGCCTGACGAGGGCGTCCAACGTCAACAGGCCGGTATCGCCGTGCGTGCCATCGGCGCGCCAACTGCCGTGCCACGCACCGTATTCCAGCTCGCGCAGCTCGGCCAGCGTCATCGCGCTGACCAGGCCGGCGCCGGTCGACGTCCGGTCCAGCCGACGATCATGCACACAGACCAGGTGGCCGTCGCGGGTGAGCCGGACATCGCATTCCACGCCGTCGGCGCCCTCCCTGAGGGCGAGATCGTATGCGGCCAAGGTGTGTTCGGGCAGGGCGGCCGACGAGCCGCGATGGGCGACCACGAACGGGTTGCGAGAGACCACCTCGTCGGCCCGCGACATACCACTATGC
>NZ_JBAPPI010000179.1:0-4444 GCF_049280035.1 Mycobacterium sp.
GGCGTGACACCGCGGTCGCCGAACCCAGCGGTGGCGAGGAGGCGGGCTACGACAGCGGCTATGACGCGGTCACCGAATCTGTTTCACAGTGGTCACCGGACGTCGACAGCGATCTCGCGTCGTCAAGATTGTCCGACGGCTATCGGGCGCCGCTGCGTCCGCGGACGGTGCGTCTGCCAAGTCAGCCGGTCAGCGACTGGAGGCCGCCGGGGCGTGCCGATTTGCTTGACGAGCCGCTGTCCGACGAAATCGAAAGGCCCGCAGAGTTTTCCGACTTAGACGAAGACTTGGACGAGCATTTCGACGCAGCGCATTTCGACGAAGAGCATTTCGACGAAGAGCACTTTGAGGAAGAGCACTTCGAGGAAGATCCAGACGCCGTGGACACGGCTCCGACACGAATCCCAACACCGAGCGAAGTTCGGGGCGGGCGACATGCAGCCGCGGACCCCGAAGAAGACACCACTCACTTCGCTGCGGCTACCCCAATTGTGCCTGGCCAGCTAACAATTCACCTACCGCTAGACGATCCGTACCAGGTGCCCGACGGATACCCCGTCAAAGCCAACGCCAGCTTCGGCCTCTATTACATGCCCGATAGCGCACTCTACGAGGACACGCTTGCCGAAATCTGGTTCGTCAGCGAAGAAATCGCGCAAGCGAACGGGTTCAACAAGGCGCAATAGACCGACCGGGCCGCAGTAGTCAGATCTTGCGGATCACCGTGACGACCTTGCCGAGCACGGCAGCATGGTTGCCCGGAATGGGGTCGAAGGCCGGGTTGTGCGGCATCAGCCACACTTGACCGCCGGTGCGCTTGAAGGTCTTGACGGTGGCCTCGCCGTCGATCATCGCCGCCACGATGTCGCCGTTGTCGGCCACGTTTTGCTGACGCACCACGACCCAGTCGCCATCGCAGATCGCGGCGTCGACCATCGAATCACCGACCACCCTGAGCAGGAATAGCGCGCCCTCGCCGACGAGTTCCCGTGGCAGCGGAAAGACATCTTCGACGGCTTCCTCGGCAAGGATCGGACCGCCCGCCGCGATGCGCCCCAACACTGGAACAAAGGTAGGTTCCGGTAGTGCGTCCGAGCCCGAGACATCGGTGAGGACCGCCGGTTTCACGTTGTCGTCGGCGCCGCGCACATCGACAGCGCGCGGGCGGTTGGCGTCACGGCGGATATAGCCCTTGCGCTCGAGTGTGCGCAATTGGTGAGCCACTGAGGATGTCGACGTCAGACCTACGGCATCGCCGATTTCCCGGATGCTCGGCGGATATCCGCGACTGTTGACCGAGGCGCGGATGACGTCCAAAATCGTGCGCTGCCGCTCAGTGAGCCCGGAATCCGCAGATCGCGCGCTGCGGCCAGGGTCGGCGTCCGGGGTATCGGTGTCGCTCATATGGACGAATGTAGCCGCATTCAGCCGCAATATCAAACATGTGTTCGAGGCGTGTCGGCGTGTTGCCGCTGCCGCGGCCGCAAAAGTTGTCAGTGCCGTGCCCTAACGTCTGCTGCGTGTGCAACAGTTCGATCACATGTTCGGAATTCGAACACATTATCGATTATGCTTCGAACAAGTGATCGAGTGATCGAGTACCAACTGAGCGGAGGAACGCACATGATGCCCATCGAGACGATCTCACCGAACGCGCCGATCCGTTGCCGGCCGGTCCAGGTGCGTCCGGCCGGCCGCAGCGACCGGTCCGGAGGCCGGGGTCCGCAGCCGTCGAGACCGGTAACTGCGCCCCCGCGTTACCGCGGCACCGGAGTGCTGATGTCGACGGCGCCACATCGCCCTCGTCCGATTACACCGGCGACCACGGTGGTGCTGGCCCTGCTCGCCGCGCTGATCACCGTGTGGCTCGGACTGGTGGCGCACTTCGGTGACATGCTGCGTGGCGGCTCCGACCAGACGGCGGGCCACCTGCCCGACCGGCTCGCCGTGGTGCGAGTCGAGCCAGGGGAGACTCTGCACCGCCTGGCGGCCCGGGTAGCACCCGATGCGCCGACCGGCGAGGTCGCGGCGCGCATCCGCGAACTCAACGATCTCGACTCCGGAACGGTGACCGCCGGTCAGACGCTGATCGCACCGGTGGGCTGACGGCTCCGCCGTGCACGGCCGCGACTGCCGGGCGCGACCTCTCATGACGCTAGATCCGTGGGGGAGTGCGCAGGTACGCTCGGGATGGTCTGAGACATCCCGTTGTCGGCGCGGCGAAGGAGCGGTCATGCACTGTCCGTTCTGTCGCAATCCCGATTCGCGAGTCGTCGACTCTCGGGAGACCGACGAGGGTCAGGCCATCCGACGCCGCAGGTCCTGCCCGGAGTGTGGGCGGCGATTCACCACCGTGGAGACCGCTGTGCTGGCCGTCGTCAAGCGCAGCGGTGTCACCGAACCGTTCAGTCGCGAGAAGGTCATCAGCGGTGTGCGTCGGGCCTGCCAGGGCCGCCAAGTCGACGACGATGCGTTGAATCTGTTGGCCCAGCAGGTCGAAGACGCGGTACGAGCCAGTGGGTCACCGGAAGTCCCGAGCCACGAGGTCGGGCTGGCGATCCTTGGTCCACTGCGAGACCTCGACGAGGTGGCCTATCTGCGATTCGCCTCGGTATACCGGTCCTTTTCGTCGGCAGACGATTTCGAGCGCGAGATCCAGGCGCTGCGTGCCCACCGCAAGGTGTCTGCTCCCGGTTGACCGCGGGTAGGGTCGGCCCATGACTCGAGCCCTGCAAACCCAGGTCTGCGTTGCCGGTGGCGGTCCTGCGGGCTTGGTTCATGCGTTGCTGCTGGCCCGGGCCGGGATCCAGGTCGTCGTCTTGGAGAAGCACAACGATTTCCTGCGCGACTTCCGCGGTGACACTGTGCATCCGACCACCCTGCGGATCATGGACGAGCTGGGGTTCATTGATGAATTGCTGCGTCTGCCGCACACCAAGATCACGCGAGTTGCGTTCGACACCGACGGCTCACTTCGCACTTTCGGTAACTTCAGCGCGCTCAAATGGCTGAACTTCAAACAGCCTTACGTCGCATTGATGCCGCAGTGGGACTTCCTGGACTTTCTCGCCGAAAAGGCAAGTGCCTACCCGGAATTCACCTTGATCCGCAACGCGGAAGTCAAGGATTTGATCGTCGAGGGCGGCCGGGTCGTCGGGGCGCGAACGCCGGAACTGGAAGTGCGTGCCGAGCTGGTGGTCGGCGCCGACGGGCGCGCATCGGCGGTGCGCGCTGCGGCCGGGTTGGAGATCGCCAGCGCGCAATCCCCGATTGACGTCTTGTGGTTCCGGCTGAAGTGGCGCCCGGGCGATCCTGAAGAACCCTTTGCGATAGTCCGTAAGGGGTTGCTGATGGCCATGATCTACCGGGGCGACTACTGGCAGGTCGCGGATGTCATGCCGAAGGGTCAGAACCCGCGAGAGGGCTCACTGGAGGCGTTCAAGGAGCGTCTGGTGTCTGCGCAGCCCAAGTTGCGCGAACACGTCAACGATTTGCACTCCTGGGACGACACCAGCCAGCTCGATGTGCGGGTGGATCGGCTCAAGACTTGGTGGCGTACTGGGCTGCTCTGTATTGGCGATGCTGCACATGCGATGTCACCGGCTGGGGGAGTCGGTATCAATCTCGCTGTCGCGGATGCGGTGGCCGCGGCCAACATCCTTTGTGCTCCGTTGCGCGAAGGTCGGTTGACAGATGCCGACCTCGCCAAGGTGCAGCGCCGGCGCGAGTGGCCGGCCCGGATCATCCAGGCCGGCCAGGTATTCATCCAGGACC
The DNA here is from genome assembly GCF_049280035.1 of Mycobacterium sp. GTDB lineage: Bacteria > Actinomycetota > Actinomycetes > Mycobacteriales > Mycobacteriaceae > Mycobacterium. The sequence continues at coordinate 3,775 of NZ_JBAPPI010000179.1, forward strand.
GGGCAGTCGAGCCCAATTTGACCGGTGACCTGTCGCCGGTACACATCCCGAAGTTCGTCGGTCGCGGCCCGCTGCAGTTCATCCCGCCGATTGTTGTCGGCCGGGGTTTCCGCCCGGAGCACGTCCGCACGTCGGACGTACACGCTGCCTAGTGCGCACCAGATAGGCTGGCGGGATGCTGCCTGACCTGCACCCCGACTTGCAGGCGCTCGCTCCGCTGCTCGGTATCTGGCAGGGTCGCGGGTCTGGGGCATACCCCACAATCGAGCCGTTCGACTACCTCGAGGAAGTCGCGTTTTCCCATGTGGGCAAGCCGTTTTTGGTCTACGGGCAAAAAACCAGGGCCGCAACCGACGGCAAGCCGCTGCATGCCGAGACGGGATATCTTCGGGTACCGCGACCCGGTCACGTTGAACTGGTGCTCGCACATCCAAGCGGCATCACCGAAATCGAGGTTGGCACATACACGGTCGACGGCACGACGATCGAGCTCGATATGACCACCGCAAACATCGGCCTGACACCGACCGCCAAAGAGGTGACCGCACTGGGCCGCAGCCTCCGAGTCGACGGCGACGAACTGTCGTATTCGCTGCAGATGGGTGCGGTCGGACAACCGCTGCAACACCACCTCGCGGCGGTATTGCACCGCAAAGGCTGAGCGTCGCTC
>NZ_JBAPPI010000180.1:0-2822 GCF_049280035.1 Mycobacterium sp.
TGAGGCGATGAATGCTCACCAGGCGATTTTAACGAGAACTGGGCAATCGGTCACATCGGCGGCCGTCCGCCCCTGAACTGTGGATCGACGGCAACGCAAGACGTGATCACGGAATATCGTGAAGGCCCGGCATCCCGGGGGCCTTGGGGGACTGATGGGATGGCAACCAACCACGCGGCTGCACGTCAGCGGGTATCGATTCCTGCTACGCCGGATCGAATGCGCACTGCTGGGCAGGGACATCCGCAGGGTCAACGAACCGATCCGCGCGTCCATGCAGTCGCTGATGGCCGGTGCTGTGCTGGCGATCATCATGGCGGCCGGATGTGCGCTGCTGGCCGTGATTCGGCCACAACCTGCGTTCGCGAACGCGCCGATCGTGATGGGCAAACAGTCGGGGGCGCTGTACGTCCGCATCGGTGAAACCCTGCATCCGGTGCTCAACCTGGCCTCGGCCAGGTTGATTACGAGAACGAACGCTGACCCACAGCCGGTGCCCGAGTCGGAATTGAGCCACAGCAAAAGGGGCCTCATGCTGGGCATCCCCGGTGCCCCACAATTTCTGGGGATACCCTTCGGCGAGGACGAATTGCGGTGGACGGTTTGTGACAGCGGCGGCGCCGCGCCGAGCACGACGGTCGTCATCGGTCCGGCCGAGGGACCGTTGTCGCACCTCTTGGCGAGCGAACAATCCGTCCTGGTTACGCCGGTGTCCGGCGGGTCGACCTACCTGCTGTACGGCGGCCGCCGGGCCGTAGTGAATCTGAATGAACGTGCGGTTGTGCGCGCACTCGGATTGGACGGTCAGGTCCCGTTGGCGGTGTCACCGACGCTGCTGAATGCTGTCCCGGAGGCGCCGCCCATCACGACGCCGCGGATTCCCACTCCCGGCACTCGCGGACCGGCCGCACTGCCGGGGTTTCCGGTCGGCAGCGTGCTCCGCGTGGCCCGCGCCGACGGCGACGAGTATTACGTCGTATTGAGCCACGGGATCCAGCGCATCGGCCGGGTTGCCGCGGATCTGCTGCGATTCACCGACTCGCAGGGCGCGCGCACCGCCATCTCGGTCGCGCCCGACCTCATCCGCGCGACGCCGACGGTGACCGACTTGCCGGTGGCTACGTTTCCCGACCGGACACCGACGCTGTTGAATGCCGGCTCTACGACGCTGTGCGTCGGTTGGCGGCATGCGGTGTCGGGCGGCAGAGATTTTCCGGAGATTGCGTTTTCGGCCGGCGGTACACCCATCCCGGCGGGCCAGGAGCCGGTGAAGTTATCGCGGGCCGATGGGAAGGGTCCAGCGGTCGACGCCGTCTACCTCTCGCCGGGGCACAGTGCCTATGTGCGTGCCACCGGACTGTCCGGGGACAACCCGCAGGCCGGCACCCGATACCTGATCACCGATACCGGTGTGCGATTCGCCATCCACGACGACGATGCGGCGCACGACCTTGGTCTGCCCAATACGGCCATCCCGGCGCCGTGGCCGGTATTAGCGAAACTTCCTGCCGGGCCGGAATTGAGTCGGGCGAACGCCTCACTCGCGTCGTAGTCGGGCTTTCAGTGCACCGGTGATCAGCACTACCGTCAGCACGCCACCGCAGATCGCCGCGCCAAGTAACGCCGTGTCTCGCCCGCCGTGGTCCGCCCGCGCGGGAAGCGGCGGCGGTGCAATCGGCACCGATGTGTGTGGTGGCGAAGGTGACGGGCTCACCGGTGGGTCGGTGCTGACCGCGGCAAGGAAGTCGACAACGCCCGCGCCGACCAGCGGATCCCGCCCGCCAGGCGGATGATGCGCGGTGGCCTCGATGCGTTGCATCACTTGGCGAGCCGTCAACTTCGGGAACCGGGATCGGATCAGCGCCGCCAACCCGCTGACCACTGGAGCCGCGTAGCTGGTGCCCGACAGTCGAGCCGAACCATCGGGCCCACCAAGGGTATTCATCAAGCCATCGCCCGACGAGCTCAGCGATATCACCGCCTCGCCCGGGGCGCCGACATCCACCCACGGTCCGGCAAGTGTGAACGACGATGGTTCGCCGTGCGCGTTCACCGAACCCACGGTCAGCACGTAGTCGTCGTACCACGCCGGGCTGACCGCGACCGTCACGGTGTCCCACGTCGCTTCGGGTCGCTGTGCTGGACACTGCCCCGCACCGGTGTTTCCGGCGGCGACCACCACCACGGCATTCTTGACGTCAACCGCGTAGGACAGCGCGGCGCCGAGTGCGCGGTCGTCGAGCGCCGACCCGACGCGGATGCAGGCAACCGAGGAGATGTTGATCACCGAAGCGCCGAGATCCGCCGCGGTTCGAACGGCTTCTGCCATCGTGTCAACGTCGCCGAATCCGGAGTTGGACGGATCCGCCGCTGCGCGGAACTTGGTGCTGGACTGCCGGATGCTGATCAGACTGACGCCCGGGGCGACACCGCTGAAGCCGTCCATACGACGGGAATCCGGTGCGGCGGAGATGATCCCAGCCACGGCCGTCCCATGACCGTCGCAATCTTGGGTGCCGTCGCCGGTAAATACATAGTCACCGCCGGCGGCCGTGTCGGGCAGCCGTGAGTGCGGCGAAACCCCGGTGTCGATGACAGCGACCCGTTGGCCGGAACCACGTGTGAGTTTCCAAACTGCGGGCAGATCGAGCCCGGAGAGTTGACCGGAGGCGTTGGGCCGGTTCGCATCGGGAGCCATGGACGGCACTGCGCACATCGACCGCTGCACGGTGGGCTGGGGCGGCCTCGCCGGCGCCGGCTCGGGTAGCTGGCTGTTGTCGATCGGCGGCGGCGCGACCGCATGTGCTGCTGGCGCTCCACAT
>NZ_JBAPPI010000181.1:0-8415 GCF_049280035.1 Mycobacterium sp.
CCTTGCCGTCACCGATCTTGCCGGTACGGGCGGCGTTGACGATGCCCTCGACCACGCGGTCCACGGATTCGTCGTTGACCACCACCTCGACCTTCATCCTGGGGATGAAGTCGACCTGGTATTCGGCGCCTCGGTAGACCTCGGTGTGGCCCTTTTGCCGACCGTAGCCTTGCACCTCGCTGACGGTCATGCCAAGCACTCCGGCCGCTTCGACGGCGGCTTTGATGTCTTCCATCGCGAAGGGCTTCACGACTGCAGTCACCAGCTTCATCGCACAGTCAGCTCTTCTGACCGACGCGGCCGGCGACGAGGGTTTCGTCGGGGTAGGCCTCTTCTTGGTGGATCGCGACGTCGCCGAGCTCCAAGACGTCGTCGGGTGCGCGCAGCTTCATGAAGAGGCCAAGGAATCGGAGAATGGCGAACGTGATGAAGGCGTCCCACACGATGATGGTGAGCGCCGCGCCCAGCTGAATCAGGATCTGGAAGGGGTGATGACCCCACAACCATCCCGCGGCGGTGACGTCGGCGACATCCTTGCCGTTGCCTTGATAAAAGAGAATGTGCGGATCAGCCAGCACGCCGACCAGCAGTCCGCCGGCCAGGCCGGCCACACCGTGGGTGTGCACTACGCCCAGGGCGTCGTCGACCTTCTGGAAAAGCCGAGTGCGACCAAGCCAGTTCCAGGACATCCACACCAGCGATGACGCCACCACACCGATGATCAAGGCGCCGAAGGTGTTGACGAAGCCCGCCGCGGGAGTGATCGCTACCAACCCCGCGATCATGCCGTTGATGGCGCCCAAGAAAGTGGGTTTGCGGTCGCGACTGGCGAACATGTCCCAGATCACCCAGGTCAACAGCGCTGCGGCGGTGGCCAGGTTGGTGTTGAGCACCGCCAGCGAGGCATTGGTGCCGGCGAAGTAGGGGTCACCGCCGTTGAACCCGTTCCAGCCCAGCCACAGAATGCCGGCCCCTATCGCAGCCAACGGCAGGTTGTTGGGCACCGCGTGTTGACGGTCGCGGGCCAGCCGGGGTCCGATCACTGCGGCGGCGACAAAGCCGCTGGTACCGGCGGCCAGGTGGATGACGTACCCACCGGAGAAGTCCAGCGCCCCCGTCGTCCACGCTTTGATGGCGCCGGCGTGTGGCTGTGCCCAAAAGCCCCCGCCCCACAGCAGGAACGCATTGACCGCGTAAGCAAAAGTCGACCACAGCGGAACGAAAAGCAGCCAGACCTTGAAGCTCATCCGACCGAGCACGCTGCCCAAGAACAGCAGCGGGGTAATAGCGGCGAACACGAACTGGAAGTAGGCCAACGTGGTCTCGGAGAACCGGAACTTCGGCATGCCCGCGTCGAGCAGCGGGATGCTCGCCTGATGCTGATTGTCGGCACCCAAGATGGACCCCGGCTTGCCCACTGCGGACTGCAGGATGCCCGGGCCGAGCTTCAGCGGCTGTCCGAAACCCATTTTGAATTCCCACAGCACCCACGCCACCAGCACCAGCGAAAACCCGGTGAAGGCCATCAACATCGTGTTGACCGCCCACTTCTTCTGGACGAGACCCCCATAGAGCACCGCGATACCGGGGATGCTCATCAGTCCGACCAGAGTCGCGGCCATTAACTGCCAGGCGTTATCCCCGGAGTTGAGCCAATCGGGGTAAGGGTTCATATCGGCATCCCTCTCGATCAGTTGCCGCGCTGGCGCTATCGAGCGGTCAAAACTATTGCACCGGACGGTTTCTGCCAGATGACTGATTGTTAATTTTGAATTTCCGCTGACGGACCGAGCCGGACGATCCACCACCGCTTAGATGTTCGCTAGCGGAATTGCCGGGCCAGCGCACAGCTACCTAGGCGCACTCAAGCCATATTTTCGAGTTCTTTGCGGATGGAGACGGGTCACACCATTACGGGCGAATTCCCGCTACCCGACACTGAGCCTGAACTGTCACAGCGTGCGCGTCGCGCCGGCCGTCGACGGCGCGGCACCAGTCGTGTGCGGCCACACCGCACGCGTGCTCGAGTCCACCACCCATGCTGCTCGGGAACGTGACCGTCACGCAGCCATCACCAGACCGGTCGTATGGCGACGAGTGACCGGCAAGACCCCAGGCAATCGCGCCCGCCACGACGACACCAACGACAACGCCGGTCGCTATCAGCGCCGCACGGCGTTCGCCCGCGGTGAGCGGGTCCCTTGGTGGCGTCTTACCGGTGTTGACCGTCGCAGACTCCTTCGCCCGGCGAAGTCGATCCGCTCACAATATCTAGAGACGGCAGAACCGACCCCATTGCCGGAGATATCGAGGAGAGTGACTCGTTGGAAAGCCGCAACCAAGTCCTGATTTCCGCCGCGGAGTTGAGCGATCTCATTCACGCCGGCCATCCGGTGACGATTCTCGATGTGCGCTGGCGACTCGATGAGCCCGACGGCCACGCGACGTATCTGCAAGGGCACATACCGGGCGCGGTGTACGTGTCACTCGAGGACGAGCTGACCGACCACACGATCACCGGGCGAGGACGACACCCGCTGCCGTCGGGGCGCAGCGTCGAGGCGTCCGCGCAACGTTGGGGCATCCGAGAAGGCGTACCCACTGTCGTCTACGACGATTGGAATCGCGCCGGTTCGGCGCGAGCATGGTGGGTGCTGACCGCGGCCGGACTCAGCGACGTGCGCATCCTGGACGGCGGCCTGTCAGCCTGGCGGTCGGCCGGAGGCAGCTTGGCCACCGGCCCGGTCAGGCCGCAGGCGGGCAATGCGACGGTGTTGCACGACGATTTGTATGCCGGAGCACTTCCGACGTTGACGGCGCAACAGGCGGACGCAGCCGAGGTGACACTGCTTGATGCGCGGGCACCCGAACGCTTCCGCGGTGATGTCGAGCCGGTCGACCTCGTTGCCGGTCACATCCCCGGCGCGAAAAATCTTCCCAGCAGCGATGTGCTCGCAGGCGACGGCACGTTTCTCGCTGAGAGCGAGCTTGGCCCGTTGCTCGCTAACCACGGCATCGAGCGCGACGGCCGACTCGGCGCCTACTGCGGCTCGGGTGTCACCGCCACCATCACGCTCGCGGCGCTGGCCACGATGGGATACCAAGCGGCGTTGTTTCCGGGGTCGTGGTCGGAGTGGAGTTCGGATCCGGACCGTGCCGTGGCGCGGGGATCCGAGTAGTCGTCTCCGACTACAAGGTTTGTCAATCGCCGCCGACGGTAATGCGGCTAAGAAGGTGGACGTGTTGGTCGACCTACATGTCCACCCAGGTCTCGTCGGTTCAGCCGAGAGCCGGCGGGACCGTCACTTAAAGATCCAGTCCCTCGGCGGGTACGTCTGCTTAACCGGACGATGGTCTCACTCTTTTAGTTGTAGTAACGTGCGGCTATGGACACCGATGTCTGGATTCTCGGCGGCTACCAAAGCGATTTCGCCCGCAACCTCACCAAAGAAGGCCGCGACTTCGCGGCTCTGACCAGCGAGGTGGTCGAGGCCGCACTCGCCGCGGCAAAAGTGGACACCGCTGAGATCGGCGTCGTCCACGTCGCGAACGCATTCGGTGAGATGTTCGCCGAACAGGGCCACCTCGGCGCCATGCCGGCCACCGTGTGCGACGGCCTGTGGGACACGCCGGCGTCCCGTCATGAAGCCGCGTGCGCTTCCGGCAGTGTGGCGACCCTGGCAGCGATGGCCGATCTGCGGTCGGGCAACTACGACACCGCATTGGTGGCCGGCATCGAGTTGGAGAAGACCGTGCCCGGCGATACCGCCGCCCGTCATCTCGGCGCCGCAGCATGGACGGGCCACGAGGGTGCCGACGCCCGGTTCCTCTGGCCATCGATGTTCGCCCAGGTCGCCGACGAGTACGACCGCCGTTACGGCCTGGACGACGCACATCTGCGGGCGATCGCGCAACTGAACTTCGCCAACGCACGGCGAAACCCCAACGCGCAGACCCGAGAATGGGCCGTGCCCGACCCGATCAGCGACGACGACGCAACGAACCCGCCGATCGAGGGTCGACTGCGCCGATTCGACTGCAGCCAAATGACCGACGGCGGCGCGGCCGTCGTCCTGGTCACCGATGGATACCTGCGCGATCATCCGGGCGCGCGCCCGATCGCCCGCATCACCGGCTGGGGGCATCGCACCGTCGGGCTGGGGCTGCGTCAGAAACTGGACCGCGCGGCCACTGGCGACTCGGCTCCCTACGTGCTACCGCATGTGCGGGCGGCCGTACTCGACGCGTTGCGCCGCGCGCAGGTGTCGCTCGATGACCTCGACGGGATCGAAGTCCACGATTGCTTCACGCCCAGCGAGTACCTGGCGATCGACCACATTGGGCTGACCGGGCCGGGTGAATCGTGGAAGGCCATCGAAAACGGGGAAATCGAGATCGGCGGGCGGCTGCCGATCAACCCCAGCGGCGGGCTGATCGGTGGCGGACACCCGGTCGGCGCGTCTGGGGTGCGCATGCTTGTCGACGCGGCCAAGCAAGTCAGCGGAACGGCCGGCGATTACCAGGTCGAGAACGCGAAAACCTTTGGCACGCTGAACTTCGGCGGTAGTACCGCGACCACGGTCAGCTTCGTCGTCAAACAAGCGGAGGGCTGAGGAGATGGACGTCGAAATCGTCGGCAAATTTCTGTCGACCCTGCCCGAAGACGACGACCACCCCTACCGGACCGGTCCGTGGCGACCGCAGACCACCGAGTGGGACGCCGATGACCTCACCGTCGTCGAGGGTGAAATCCCCCGCGATCTGGACGGTGTCTACCTGCGCAACACCGAAAACCCGCTGCATCCGGCGTTGAAGACTTATCACCCGTTCGACGGCGACGGCATGGTGCACGTGGTTGGCTTCCGTGACGGAAACGCCTTCTACCGCAATCGCTTTGTACGCACAGAAGGTTTCCTGGCCGAGAACGAAGCCGGCGAACCGCTCTGGCCAGGGCTGGCCGAACCGGTGCAGTTGGCCAAGCACGAACAAGGCTGGGGTGCTCGCACCCGGATGAAGGACGCGTCGAGCACCGATGTCATCGTGCACCGAGGTATCGCACTGACCAGCTTCTACCAGTGCGGCGATCTGTACCGCGTCGACCCGTACTCGGCCAATACGCTCGGTAAGGAGACCTGGCACGGAAACTTCCCGGACGACTGGGGTGTGTCCGCGCATCCGAAGGTCGACGCCAAAACCGGCGAGCTGCTGTTCTTCAACTACAGCAAGCAGGCGCCGTTCATGCACTACGGTGTCGTCGACGACAGCAACCAACTGGCCCACTACGTCGACATTCCGCTGCCGGGGCCGCGACTGCCGCACGACATGGCTTTCACCGAAAACTATGTGATCCTCAACGATTTCCCGTTGTTCTGGGACCCGAGGCTGCTCGAACACGACGTACATCTGCCGCGGTTCTATCCCGACATTCCATCCCGCTTCGCCGTGCTCCCGCGCCGAGGCGCAACCGCGGACATCCGATGGTTCGAGGCAGACCCGACGTTCGTGCTCCACTTCGTCAACGCGTACGAAGAAGGCGACGAGATCGTGCTGGACGGATTTTTCGAAGGTGCTCCCCAGCCCCTGGACACCGGTGGAACAGCGTGGGACAAGCTCTTTCGCTTCCTGGCACTGGATCGGCTGCAGGCCCGGCTGCACCGGTGGCGGTTCAACTTGGTCACCGGGGCCGTGGCCGAAGAGCAATTGTCGGATTCCATCACCGAATTCGGGACGATCAACTCCGATTACGCAGCCGGCAAGTACCGCTACAGCTATGCAGCCACCGGCAAGCCAGGCTGGTTCCTGTTCGACGGGCTGGTCAAACACGATCTGCACACCGGAGCCGAAGAGCGCTACCCATTCGGCGACGGCGTCTACGGCAGTGAAGCCGCGATGGCTGCCCGGGTGGGCGGTGCCGACGAGGATGACGGCTACCTGGTCACACTGACCACCGATATGAATGCCGACTCGTCCTACTGCCTGGTCTTCGATGCCGCCCGAGTCGGCGATGGTCCGGTATGCAAACTCGCACTGCCCGAACGCATTTCCAGCGGCACTCATGCCACCTGGGCACCGGGCGAGCAGTTGCGGCACTGGCATACCGCCGACTCACCTGCCGGCGCGATCGGGCTGTGAACGCGACGTCCCCGACCACGCTGAGCCCCGGTGGCACCAATGCGGTCGGACGAATCCTCGGATTGCTCGGCGACGAATGGACGCTGCTGATCATCCAGCAGGCACTGTTGGGGGCAACCCGTTATGGCGAGTTCATGGAGCGGCTGCCGATCTCAAACTCGGTGCTCACCAACCGGTTGCGGGCGCTGACGGATGACGGACTGCTGGTGCGCACGATGTACCGGACCCGGCCGGTTCGCGCCGAGTATCTGATCAGCCAACGCGGACGGGCCCTTTGGCCGGTACTGCTGTCGATCTGGGAGTGGGAACGACGGTGGGTGCCCGAGCATGTGCACCGGCTCCCGGGGATGCGCCACACATTGTGCGACAGCGACTTTGCGCCGATGCTGACCTGCCGATCGTGCACCGAGGTGGTGACCGAGAAACAGGTCACTGCGCGCTGGGGTCCAAGTGGCTCGTGGCCACGCTCGGTGCCCGAGGCGGTCACCCGTCGCCGAGCAAGCGCCGAGGGCAACCGGCATCAGGCAGGGCTATTCCCAGAGACGATGAGTGTGTTCGGAAACCGTTGGGCGGCGGCGCTGTTGGTGTGTGCTTTTCTCGGGACTAACCGCTTCACCGATTTTCAAACGCAGCTTGGGGCGCCGCCGACACTGCTGGCCGGCCGGTTGCAGACGTTCTGCGCCAACGGCGTGCTTTCCGCGTCGCGGCAAACCGGTCAGGCACGCGCCCGTTATCAACTCACCGAAAAGGGGCGCGCGTTCTTCCCGGTGATCGTCACCGCGCTGCAATGCGGCCAGCAATGGTTTCACGCGCCGGAAGGGCCGGCCGTGCTGATCACCCACCTCGGCTGCGGTCAGCCGTTCACCGGCGAACTGACCTGCGACCAGTGCGCTCAGCCGTTGAAAGGCGCGCAAGTCAGCGTGGGCTAGCGGATCGGCCGCCGCGTAGCGACGACGCCAACGCCCACATCGAGCACAGCACCGCGGCGGCCGCGGCGGCGCCGCCGATGTAAAGCCCATATGCGGCCGACACCGGTGGCTTGACGTAGACGTCGTAGTAACGCAGCGTCAGCGCGACGACCAGCAGCGAGATCACCAGCGCGGCAACCGATGCCGACTTCGCCAACAAACCCCTGCCGACCATCGCGCCCGCCACCAGCAGCGCCGAGGCCAGCAACACGATCAGCTGACCCGCCCCGAAGCGCCCCGCAAGATGCAGGCTGCCGGCGCTGCCGCCGATCGCGTTGGCCCAGCCGCCGCCGTTGACGCTCGTCGTCAGCCACGGCAGCCACGCGCTCACCGACACCGTCGCGGCGGACAGCGCAACCAACCAACCGGGGCGTAGGCGGCTCATACTCGCCTCAGGCCGGCGCGAACACCGTGACGAATTTGTTCAACGAGTCCCGGATATCGCTGCGCAATGCGGCGGCGACGATCATGCCGATGGGCCCGAACAGCGCCGGACCTCCGAGATGCAAATCCAAGCTGACGACCGAGTCATAGTTGTCAGGGCCCTTCGGCTTTACTTTCGCGATCAACTTGACTTTGACGCCGCCGACACCCTCACCGTTGAGCGTCATGGTCTCCGGCGGCTTGTAATTTACGATCGTCCATTTGATTCGGTTGGGCATGCCCTTGACTTCGACGATCGACTCGATGACGGTGCCCTTCTCCAACTGCTCAGGCAGCTTGGTTCGCCAGACCCGGTGGACGGTCAGCCACTCCTTGAAGCGGGACAGGTCAGACGCACTCTCCCACGCCTTTTCGGGCGGTAATGGTACGTCGATGGATACAGAAAGCTTCGCCATGAGTTAGCTCTACTGGTTACCCTTCTCGCCATCGTTTAAGGCGTTCTTCGCCGCTTCCTGCACCTTGTTGACGGTGTCTTTGTACTTGCCCTCGGTTTTGGAGTCGACGAACTCGCCGGCCTTGTCGATCGCGGCGTCGAGCGTGTCGGCATTCTGCGCCAGCAGGTCCTTAGCTTTGTCCAGGAATCCGATCAGTCTGTCCCTTTCCGATAGCCGACCCTACCGCGTCGTCAAAACTTCAGGTGGTGGCTGACATCGCCAACCTGGTCGACGAACATCGTGCGGCTGTCGAACCACCAGACGCCGTCCATCCGGTGAAACGTGTCCTTGTAATGCCCGGTCACGATCACCTGCAATGGCAATTCCGGAGTGGCTTGGGTGACGCAGTAATACGACGTGCTGCGTGCGGTGCCACCGGCCTCATCGATCTCCAGCTGCACATTGCTGGTGTTGTGCTTGGTCTTCGGGGTGCCGTC
>NZ_JBAPPI010000182.1:0-5538 GCF_049280035.1 Mycobacterium sp.
CCCTCGGCGTGCGGCGATGCCAACACTTCGTTGGCGATCCGCAACGCGCGCAGCGGCGTGCCCGCGTTCATCGCAAAGGTCGCCGCGAGCGCGTCGAGGGTGGCCAACGCCGTCGGCGCCGAGAGCCGCTTGCGCATCGTCTGCAGAAACGCCGTCGCGCGCTCCGGCTCGCTGAGCATCCAGAACTGGTTGGCGGCCCGCGGCAGCGCCCACTCGATCAGCTCGGACTGCGACAACTGCTCGGGATCTACCGCCTCCAGCACCACGCCGGCTTCTCGTCCATGGCCCTGCCAGGTCAGCGCGTATGCCAGTGACAGTCGCGCGGCCAGACCGTCCGAGGTGTCCAGAGCGGCGCGCGCGAGCTGTTCAGCGAGCTCCAGCTCACCGAGCCGCAGCGCATGTTGGGCTGCGGCCACGACGTCGCCGGTGGCCTTGGGCGCGTCGCTGTCGACGGCCAGCGCTGAAAGTCGCAGCTGGTCGCCGATGTGGTCGGGTGGTCGGGTCGCCAGCTGTTCGACCAGTGAGGTGCGCAGCGCCCGCGCGGCTGCTGGTGGCAGCGCGGCGCGGACGCGGTCGGTGTAGAGCGGATGGGCCGCGTACACCATTCCCTGATCATCGGAAGCGACCGCGCCGGCAGTTTCCGCTTCGTCGACGGCATGCTGGTCGGCCAGCGCGGTGAGGTCGCCGCGGCGCAACGGCTCTGCGAGCGCCAGGTAGTCCAGCACCGTGCGCGCCGGCGCCGGCAGGCCGGCCAGGTAGCCGTCGACCAGGGCAGGCAGTGCTAGGTCATTCGCCAAATCGCCGCTCTGCACCAAGTGCCGCAGATACAGCGGGTTGCCTTGACTGCGGTTAAACACCTCCTCGGTCGCCGCCGGGTCAGGCGTCGCGCCCAGCGCCGATTCCAGCAATGCCGCCGTCGCCGGCCTGTCCAGTGGCTCGACCTCGACCAGGGCCAGCAGCTCATCGGCCGACAGTGCTGCGACCGCATCAGGCAGCTCGGTGCCGGCACGGACGGTGACAATCAATCGCGCCGAGCGACTCAGCGCGAGCTGATACAGCAGCGTGGCCGACAGATGGTCCAGTTGGTGTGCGTCGTCGACCACAAACAGCAGCTCGCCGCTGTCGCCGATCAGCGAGTCGGCGGCCGCGCGCAGCAGCTCGGCGGGCCTGCCTGTCTCGGCGACGTCGGTGATGTGCTGCAGGTCGTCGAACGCGCCGAACGGCACGATCCGCTCCGTCGCAGTGCCCACCACCCAACGGACGACCGTCGACGGCTTATCCGCGGCGAACTTCTCGGCGGCAGTCCGCGCGAGCAGCGTCTTGCCGACGCCGTCGGCTCCGACCAGCACCACCCCGGACCGCTGGGTGTCGCCCAACGCGTCCGCGACCCGGTGCAGTACCGCGTCCGGCGGCACGGCAACCCAACCAGTCGGCACCGCCGGATTTTATTGCGCGCCGTGGCTGGCCTTTTCGCCAGGCATGCCTATAGACCCAAATGCACTCGGCGGCAACGCGGTCTACTACGTCTATTACGGTTCGACTGTGCACTCCAAACGCGATGCACCGCAGGCGTGGGCGGTCTGTGTGTACTGCGCGTCCGGGCCCACCCACCCCGAGTTGTTGGCATTGGCCGCCGAACTCGGCGAGGCGATCGCTGATCGGGGCTGGACCCTGGTCTGGGGCGGCGGCAACGTCTCCGCGATGGGCGCGTTGGCCACCGCCGCGCGGGCCCGCGGCGCGTGGACCGTCGGCGTCATCCCGAAGATGCTGGTGCGTCGCGAAGTCGCCGACACCGACGCCGACGAGCTGATCGTGACCGACACCATGCGGGAGCGTAAACAGATCATGGAGGACCGCGCCGATGCCTTCATTGCGCTGCCAGGCGGCATCGGCACGCTGGAGGAACTGTTTGAGGCCTGGACCGGCGGGTATCTCGGCATGCACGACAAGCCTGTTGTGCTGCTCGACCCGGCCGGACACTTCGATGGGCTGCGCGCATGGCTCTACGGACTGGTCGACAGCGGTTATGTCGCGCAAGCCGCCCTGGACCGGCTGATAGTCGTCGACGAGGTGAGCGCCGCACTCGCGGCCTGCACACCCGGATGAGTTAGTGAGCCGCTGCGGACTCGGCCGATTGCCCTGCTCCTCCTCAGACCGCTGCGCGGTCTGCATCGTCACAGGGCTACGCTGGCCGCGCATAATGCGGTTCAGCAAAGTGAGGGATAACAGTGTCTGAACACGACTCCGGTACCCGCTCATCGGTCGGGTTGCTCGATATCGCAGCCCGGGTGCCCGGGGTGTTGACCGACGTTCCGGTGATGGTCCGCGGCGTGCTCACCGGGCTGCTGGCCCGGCCGACCTCCAAGACGTCGATCGGCAAAGTGTTCCAGGAACGCGCCGCCCGCTTCGGTGACCGGGTGTTCATCCGGTTCGGCGAGCAGCAACTGACCTACCGCGAGGCCAATGCGACCGCCAACCGCTACGCCGCGGTGCTGGCGGCGCGTGGTGTCGGTCGCGGCGAGGTCGTTGGGGTGATGTTGCGGAACTCACCGAACGCGGTGCTGATGATGTTGGCCGTGGTCAAATGCGGCGCGGTCGCCGGGATGCTCAACTACCACCAGCGCGGGGAGGTGCTGGCGCACAGCCTCGGCTTGCTGGACGCCAAAGTGCTCGTCGTCGAATCCGACCTGATCGACGCGCTAGACGAATGCGGCGGGGCCGGCGTTGCGCCGACCACGATCGAGGAGATGGAGCGCCTGGCCGCCACCGCGCCCACCACCAACCCGGCGTCGGCATCGGCGGTGCTGGCCAAGGACACCGCGTTCTACATCTTCACCTCGGGCACCACGGGCCATCCCAAGGCCAGCGTGATGACGCATCGTCGGTGGTTGTCAGCGTTGGCTGCGTTTGGCGGGCTGGGCTTGCGGCTGAGGGGTTCCGACACGTTGTACAGCTGCCTGCCGCTGTACCACAACAACGCGCTGACGGTCGCGGTCGGATCGGTGATCAATTCGGGGGCAACCCTGGCCCTGGGTAAGTCCTTTTCGGCGTCGCGGTTTTGGGACGAGGTGATTGCCAGCGATGCAACGGCATTCATCTACATCGGCGAGGTGTGCCGCTACCTGCTCAACCAGCCGGCCAAGCCGACCGACCGCGCCCACAAGGTCCGGGTGATCGCCGGTAACGGGTTGCGTCCGGAGATTTGGGACGAGTTCACTACTCGGTTCGGCATCGCGCGAGTCTGCGAGTTCTACGCGGCCAGTGAGGGCAACACCGCGTTCATCAACATCTTCAATGTGCCCCGATCGACTGGCATCGCGCCGATGCCGTTGGCCTACGTGCAGTACGACCCCGACACCGGCGAGCCGCTGCGCGGCGAGGATGGCCGGGTGCAGCGAGTGCCCGCCGGCGAGCCGGGTCTGTTGCTGAGCCCGGTGAACCGGCTGCAACCGTTCGACGGTTACACCGACCCAAGCGCGAGTGAAAAGAAGCTGGTGCGCAACGCCTTTCGTGAGGGCGACTGCTGGTTCAACACTGGCGACGTGATGAGCCCGCAGGGCATGGGCCACGCCGCGTTCGTCGACCGGCTCGGCGACACCTTCCGCTGGAAGGGCGAGAACGTCGCCACCACGCAGGTGGAACGGGCGCTGGCGGCGGACAAATCCGTACAGGAGTGCACCGTCTTCGGCGTCGAGATCCCGCGTACCGGCGGACGCGCCGGAATGGCCGCAGTCCAGCTGCGCGACGGCGCCGAGTTCGACGGGAAGGCACTCGCGCACACCGTCTACGACCATCTGCCGATGTATGCGATGCCGCTGTTCATCCGGGTGGTCGAAGAGATGGAGCACACCACCACGTTCAAGAGCCGCAAGGTGGATCTGCGCGAGCAGGCTTACGGTCCTGGCATCGAGGACCCGCTGTATGTGTTGGCCGGCCGCGACGAGGGCTATGTGCCGTTCTACGACGAATATCCGGACGAGGTCGCGGCCGGTAAGCGGCCCCAGGGCTAGGCGAAGCCAGTCACTTCGTGATCAACGGCAGCTAGACCCTCAGCGCTCGCGCAGCGGCGGCGGCGGGCACCATAGATGGGTGCACTCCACCCTGTGCGGTCGCCGAGTAACGGGCGACCGCCCGCTGATCATGGCGATCGTCAACCGCACGCCGGATTCGTTTTATGACCGCGGTGCCACCTTCGGCGACGGTGCGGCCCGCGACGCTGCGCATCGCGTCATCGACGAGGGCGCCGATGTCGTCGACGTGGGCGGCGTCAAGGCGGGCCCGGGCGAGAGCATCGACGCTGAAACCGAGGCCGCCCGGGTGGTGCCGTTCATCGAGTGGCTGCGCGATAGCTACCCCGACCAACTGATCAGCATCGACACCTGGCGCGCGGAGGTAGCCCGACAGGCCTGCCTGGCGGGCGCGGACTTGATCAACGACACCTGGGGTGGTTTCGACCCCGCGATGCCCCAGGTGGCCGCCGAGTTCGGAGCCGGGCTGGTGTGCTCGCACACCGGCGGTTTGCCGCCACGTACCCGGCCATTCCGGGTCAGCTACGGGACGAGCACCCGCGGGGTGGTGGACGACGTGATCCGGGAAGTCACCGCAGCTGCCGAGCGGGCCGTCGCCGCCGGAGTGGCCCGTGACCGGGTGCTGATCGACCCGACCCACGACTTCGGCAAGAACACCTTCCACGGCCTGACGCTGTTGCGTCACATGGAAGATCTTGTTAACACGGGGTGGCCGGTGTTAATGGCGTTGAGCAACAAGGACTTCGTCGGGGAGACTCTGGGCGTGGATCTGACCGAACGGCTGGAGGGAACCCTGGCAGCCACCGCGCTCGCGGCTGCCGCCGGCGCGCGGATGTTCCGGGTGCACGAAGTCGGCCCCACCCGGCGGGTGCTGGAAATGGTGGCTTCGATCAATGGGCAGCGGCCGCCGACGCGCACGGTGAGAGGACTCGCATGACGGCATCAGAGCTGGTCGATCTCGCCGCTGAGGGGGCACTGACCGCACTGCCCGGCGACGTCTGGCTGGCCGACCGCTGTTGGACCCGTCCGCATTGGACGGTTGACGAGTTGGTGACGGCGAAGGCCGGACGAACCATCGCGGTGGTGCTGCCTGCCCTCAACGAGGAAGACACCGTCGAATCGGTGATCGACAGCATTTCACCGCTGGTCGGCG
This sequence comes from Mycobacterium sp., assembly GCF_049280035.1. Taxonomy (GTDB): domain Bacteria; phylum Actinomycetota; class Actinomycetes; order Mycobacteriales; family Mycobacteriaceae; genus Mycobacterium. The sequence goes on from NZ_JBAPPI010000182.1 coordinate 5,182, forward strand.
GGCTGGTCGACGAGTTGATCGTGCTCGATTCGGGCTCCACCGACGACACCGAGATTCGGGCGATCGCCGCGGGTGCGCGCGTCGTCACCAGAGAACAAGCCTTGCCGCACATCCCGCCTCGGCCCGGCAAGGGCGAGGTGCTGTGGCGCTCACTGGCCGCCACCGATGGCGACATCGTGGTGTTCGTCGACTCCGACCTGATCGACCCGCACCCGATGTTCGTGCCGCGACTGCTCGGGCCGCTGCTCACCGAGGACGGCATCCACCTGGTCAAGAGCTTTTACCGGCGGCCGCTGAACATTGGCGACGTCAGCGACGCCAGCGGTCGGGAAGGCGCCACCGGCGGTGGCCGGGTCA
>NZ_JBAPPI010000183.1:0-5189 GCF_049280035.1 Mycobacterium sp.
GCGCAGACCGTGCAACTGATCGGCATGCCCGAAGCCCAGTTGACCCTGGCGCACGCCACGGTGCACCTGGCCACCGCGCCCAAGTCGAACGCGGTGACCACCGCGCTGGGTGCGGCGATGGCCGACATCAAAGCGGGCAAGGCCGGTCTGGTGCCGCCGCATCTGCGCGACGGCCACTATTCCGGCGCGGCGGCGCTGGGCAATGCGCAGGGCTACCGGTACGCACACGATGATGAAAGCGGTGTGGTGCCGCAACAGTACCCACCGGACGAACTGGTCGGCGTGGATTACTACCGGCCCACTAGCCACGGCGCCGAGCGCGATGTGGCTGCGCGACTGGACCGGCTCCGTGCCATCATCCGCCGCAACAACCGCGACTGAGGGCGATCCTGAGCGGACTCGCCGTCGGAACGAGCGCGGCAAACTGATTTCTCTGAACTGCGGCGCGACAGACGCGGTCTTGCTTTTCATCGCCGCAAGTGTACCGTTATTATCACTCGATAATAAAGCTGGAAGGCTAGATGTATGAGCACTACTCCTGAGACCACTCGTCTGTTGCCGCTGTCGAAGGATCCGTTTCAAGCGCCGACGGATCGCGACATGCTGCGCTCTGAGCGGCGGCTGTTTGTTCAGACCCACCGGACTTGTGTATTCGGCTACGGCCGCCGATCCGACGGTCCGGCGATGTCGATCGTCTACTACGTCCCCGACGACAACGACGACCTGCTGGTGGCGACCATGGCCGATCGGGCCAAGGCCAAAGCCGTGGCCCGCAACGGCAAAGTCAGCCTCTGCGTACTGGATGAGACCTGGCCGTTCGCCTACCTGCAGGTCTATTGCGATGCGGTGATCGACGACGACGAGGAAACCCTGATCGACGTGATGATGGCGGTGGCTGAACGCATGTCGGGTCAGCCACTACCAGCCGAGTTACGCCCCGCGGTCAAAGCGGTCGCAGAGCAGGAAGGCCGGGTGCTGGTGCGCTGTCGACCGTATGCGACGTTCGTGACGCCGCCGCGACACTTGCACAGCAACGACCAGCAAGAGCTGACCCACCGGGTTTCGGCGTCGATGCCCTGGGACGCTCCCGACACGGCGGCGAAGTGATGGCCGACCGTGTTGTCGGCGCGCACACCGATCTGCACGGTGATCAGGGCGCTCGCCGAGGAGAGCACCCGGGGCGATCCCGTGAACCCATTATCAAGGTTCACGATATTGGCTGGTTGGAGTTCGAGAAGCCGGATCTGGTTCGCGCTGAGGCATTTTCGCGGGCGTTCGGCTTTAGCACCGTAGCTCGCACGGCCGACGAGCTGTATCTGCGCGGCACCGATTCCGGCTCGCCCTGCGTGCTGATCCAGCGAGGTCCCCGGTCGAGATTCGTCGCAGCCGCATACACCGTCCAGGATCAGTCCGATGTGCTGCGGCTGGCCGAGGCGACCGGCACCAAAATCCGCGCGCTGCCCGAGTCACTCGGCGGTGTGGCGGTCGACCTGGTCGATCCCAGCGGTGTGACGGTGCGTGTGGTGCACGGGACTCACCGGCTGGAGGCCCTGCCAGCGCAGCCGCCGCAGCAGTACAACTTTGGGCACGAACTGCGGCGGATCAACACCACGCAACGCGCGCCACGCGAGCCGACGCGGGTGCAGCGGCTCGGGCATGTGGTGATGCAGACCACCAAGTACCGGGAGGCGCTCGAATGGTACCTCGATCACCTCGGCATGATCGTCAGCGATTTCATGTACTACCCGGGGCGGCGCGACCGTGGACCGGTCATGAGCTTCATTCGCTGCGATCGCGGCCAGACTCCGGCCGATCACCACACCTTGGCGATGGCTTTGGGCCCGTCCAACCGTTACGTCCATTCGGCCTACCAGGTCAGCGACATCGACGCGATGGCCGCCGGCGGCCGCTACCTCGCCGAGCTCGGCTATCACCGCTCGTGGGGAATCGGCCGGCACATCCTGGGAAGCCAGATCTTCGACTACTGGCGCGATCCCGACGGTTTTTTGGTCGAGCACTTCAGCGACGGTGACATGTTCGACGCCACCCTCGAGCCGGGGTGGGCTCCGTTCACCACCTCCGGGCTCTACCAATGGGGACCCCGGATCACCAAAGACTTCCTCGGCATCGCGCCCGGCCGCGAATCCCTGCGCGAGCTTCGCTCGGTGATCAGCGCGCTGCGCGCCGACAACGAATTCGACCTGGCCAGCCTGCGCGGCTTGCTCACCGTGACCAATTCCTGACCCCACCCGACGATCCAAGGACCCCCGATGACCGTTTCGATCCTGCGCACCGCCGACGCCTGGTTTGTGCAGACCCCGACCGGGGCCGCTCGAGTCGCCACCACCGCCACCACCACACGCCAGCTGCTGGCCGACCGAGCCGCCATCGAAGCCGCCGCCCACAGCAGCGACACCGTGCCGAAGGACAGTCTGCAATTGCTGTCCCCGATCACCGTGTCGTGCCGGGTGGTGGCACAACTGGCCAACTACGCCTCCCATGCCAAAGACGCCGGACGGAACCCGGCAACCGACCCGCTGGCCTTCTTCCGCAAGGCATCCGGCTCCATCAGCGGCCCATTCGACGCCATCATCAAACCCGAGCATGTCCGGCTGCTGGACTACGAGGTCGAGATCGGTCTGGTCATCGGCCGCGATGTGCCCGTCGGCACCACGATCACCGAGGCCAACCTCGCCAACTACGTCTGCGGGCTGGTGGTGGCCAATGACGTCTCGGCGCGTGACGTGCAGTTGACCAAAACGCAGTTCTACGAAGCGAAGTCGTATCCGACGTTCACTCCGGTCGGGCCCGCGCTGGTGCTGCTGGACGGCGACGAGCTCAAACGCTTCGGTGACTTGCGGCTGCAGCTACGGGTGAACGGTCAGATCCGCCAGAACATGCTTGTCGACGGCGACATCATCTACCGGCCCGTGCAGGCCCTGCAGGCGCTGTCGCGTTTTCAACGTCTCGATGCCGGCGACCTGGTATTGACCGGAACCCCGGTCGGCACGGCGATCAGCGCACCCCCCAAGCCAATCCAAATCATCGGGTCGCTGCTGCCGGACCAGCTGAAGTGGAAGACCTTCTTCTCAAGGCAAGCCAAAAACCCGAAATATCTGTGCCACGGCGACGTCGTCGAGGCCACCGTCGCGACCGATGACGGGGCGATCGACCTCGGCGCGCAGCGCACCGTCGTCAAGTACGCATGAGGATCAGCGACTGATGTTGGCAACGCTTGCACGCGACCTTGAACTGGACACTCTTACTGTCGAGCAGGACGATCGCGTGCTTCTTGTCCGGTTCTGCGACTCCCCACATAACTTCATGACGGCGCGGATGCAAAAAGACCTCGACATCCTGACCGCAGCCGTAGACGCCGACACCAGTGTCGGCGCAGTCGTTCTCACCGGAGGTGTACCGAAGCGCTACATCACTCACTTCACATCGCCGAGATCCTCGCCGCCGCCCAGCGTGTCGGACGGCCCTTATCGAATCAGATACTGTCCTACCTCGCGCGAGGCGTCGAGGTCGTTGGTGCCCCTTATCAACGCACCCGTCGGCAGCGCTTCCGGACGGTGGAACTAGTCGGGTTCGTCGTCGTGCGGTGGGCGCGGGGCGATACCGGAAATTCGATAAAACATGTCGACAAGTTCGTCGATGACCTCGTCAATGGTCAGCGGGAGATGTCCGTCCAGCCATGCCATGCCGATTTGTTGTGCAGCTCCGATGAATCCGTAGGCTTTGAGGCGCAGTTCCTGCGGCGGGGGTACATCGTCGGCGGCGGCGAAGGCGAACCAGAGTTCGACTGCGCGCGTCGGGAATCCGTCGCGGTATTTCTTGAGCGGACCGGTCTGGGATTCAACCGCGTGCAACCGCACCACCCTGGGATCACTCAGGAGGGCGCGTGTGTAGACCTCGAGCGCGGGGCGGGGGTCACGACCGGCTCCGACCTCGATCGCCGGGGCAACCACTGCCACGAGATTGCCCGTCACGTGTTCGAACACCGCTTCGGCGAGCGCGTCGATCGATGCGAAATTCTCGTAGAAGTACCGTTTTGTGAGTCCAGCTTCGGCGCAGACGTCAACGATTCCGACGGCCGCGATTCCCCGCGTTCCGAACAGCTGCAGGCCGGCATCGATCAGTCGCTGGCGGCGCTGGTGACGCCGGTCGGTGGCGCTAACGCCACGGTATGGACGCGGCACGGCCGCGACCGATGAGCTCGCCGCAACCGCCATGAGTCCTCACTGTTGACACCCGTCCGTATCAGATATTAGCGTAGGCCATATCTGATACTGCATCGGATCAGTTTTGGATCTTAGGAGCTTAAGGATGACTGAAGTTCTCCCCGCCCCGTTGGATCCCGAGGGGTTGGTGTGGGAGCACTTCGGTCGCCAGCCGATTTTTCGCCTGTCCAATGGCCTTCGCGAAGCGATGCTGCAGAACATGCATCCCGGGCTGGCCGCCGGCGTCGAGCATCATTCGGTGTTCTTCGAGGATCCACGCGCCCGCGGTGAACGGTCGATCGGACCGATCATGTCCGTCGTCTACGGGGGCCCCACATCGCACGAGTGGGGAAAGTTGGTGCGAGGTTTCCACGGCTCGATCAACGGCGTCGACAAATACGGTCGCCGATACAGCGCGCTCAACCCGGAGACCTTCTTCTGGGCGCACGCAACGTTCGTCGAAGACATCGTGACCGGGCACGAGCTCACGGGCTATCCGCTGTCAACGCCCGACAAAGAAGCCCTCTACTTGGAATCGATTGACTGGTATCGCCTCTATGGCGTCAGCATGAGGCCGGTCCCACCCGACTGGGACGCATTCCAGCAGTACTGGGAGCACATGATCAACAACGTGCTGGAGGACAGCCGCCCGGTTCGGGAGGGCTTTCACATGTACCGGACGATGCCGCCGCCGACCAGCAAGCGCCTGTCTGATCGCGCCAATACGGTTGTTGGACCACTGATTCTGAAACCGTTCGTGCAAACACCGCTGGTGAAATTGATCCTGTGGGTCACCACCGGCGCGCTACCGCCAGTGATCCGCGAACGGCTGTGCCTGGACTGGACTCGACTGGACGAATTGCGTTATCGCCTGCACCTCAAGGCAGTTCACGCGACGATCAGGGCGATCCCAACACACCTTCAATACTTTCCACTCGCCCGAGACCAGCGCGCGCACTACTACCG
>NZ_JBAPPI010000184.1:0-16094 GCF_049280035.1 Mycobacterium sp.
GGTCGCGGTGCAGCGCGGCGGCCATCCGGGTGGTGTCAGCGTTCCAGAACAACACGTCGAACGGCGCCGGCTTCCGGCCCTGCACGTAGTTGTTCACCACGTACCGCCACACCAGGTCGGTGGGACGCAGCCAGGCGAACATCTCCGCCATGTCGCGTCCGTCCAGGAAACCCTTCCTGGCCGAGACTCGAATCGCCGCCTGCGCCGCGCGGTCGCTCATCGCGGCGGCCGCGAACCCCGCGCGGGTCTCATCCAGCACTGTGACCGCCAGGTTGAGACACGCGACCCTGTCGCCCTCGCCGATCTCGGCGAGGTGAGCTGCGGTCATCGCTGCGAGAATGCCGCCCGAGCAGGTGGCCAACAGGTGGGTGCTGTCGGTTCCGGTGATTTTCTCCGCCGCGTCCATCGCCTCCACGATCGCCGCCCCGTAGGTGTCGAAGCCCCAATCGCTGTGGCGGGCTTGCGGATTGCGCCACGAAATCACGAATACCTGCTGGCCCTGCTGGACGAAGTACTCGATCATGCTGCGCCCTGGTGCGATATCCATGACGTAGTACTTGTTGATCACCGGTGGCACCATGAGCAATGGAATCGTGCGTACCTTGGGCGTCTGCGGGGCGTATTGAATCAATTCGAACACCGAGGTTTGCAGTACGACCGCCCCTTTGGTGACAGCCAGGTTCTCCCCCACCGCATAGGCGTCGGGCTCGACCATCGCCGGCACCCGGGGCTTCGAAAGCATGTCTCGGGCAAAGGCTCTCGCGCCTCGTACCGCGCTCAGACCGCCGGTGTCGATCAGCGCCTTCCAGCCGAGCGGGCTGATCAGCGGGTTGTTGCTGGGTGCTAGGCCTTCCACAAAGTTGTCGATGACGAACTGCATCTTCTCCGCGTCCCGCCAATCCAGTCCAGCGTCGGAGAGCAATCCTTCGGCGGTCTCGGAGCCTGCCAGATAGGTCTGCATGATTCGGTTCAGCAGCGGATTCTCCTGCCACGCAGGGTCACTGAAGCGTTTGTCGGCGCGTGCCGGAACGCGGTGCGACTTGCCCGCGGCGATATTGCCGAGCTCACGGGTCAGTGCGCCAACCCGGTCGGCCACCGCGCCGGGGTGCTGTGCGAGGTTGCCGGCGAAGCGGGCCCAGGTCGCGTTCGGCATCATCCGGCTGGCGAATGGCTTGGTGGCGCTGGTGAGAAGCAGGTCGAGCGGCGCAGCCAGCTCGTCGACTTTGGTCGTGGGTTCCGTGGGAGTTGCCATAGTTATCGTGTGCTTTCCGTGGTCGGAACAGTGATTTCGCGCTTGAGCACCTTGCCGGTGGGGCCCTTGGGCAGGGCGTCGACCAGCCAGACCTGGCGCGGATACTTGTAGGCGGCCACCCGTTCCTTGACGTAGTCGCGCAGCTCTTCCGGCTGCACGTTGGCATCTTTTTTGAGCGCGACAGCGGCACCGACTTCCTCTCCCAACGAGTCATGCGGGATGCCGATGACGGCAGCTTCGGCCACGGCGGGATGCTCGTAGAGCACTTCCTCGATCTCGCGGGGATAGACGTTGTAGCCGCCGCGGATGATCAGATCCTTGGTCCGGTCGACGATGTAGAAGTAGCCGTCCTCGTCGACGCGTCCGACGTCACCGGTAGCCAGCCAGCCGTCCGGCGTGATGGTGGCCTTGGTTGCGTCGGGCAGATTCCAGTAGCCCTTCATCACGTTGTGGCCGCGGATCTGGATTTCGCCGGTCTGGCCTTGGGGGACCTCGGCGCCGTCCAGGTCGACGACCCGCATCTGCACGCCTTCGATCGGGGTGCCGATCGAGCCCACCTTGCGTTCCCGGTGCGGATGGTTGAACGCGGCCGCCGGCGAACTCTCCGACAGCCCGTAGCCCTCGAGAACAGTGCAGCCAAACGCTTTTTCGAAGTCGGTGAGAACCTGCACCGGCATCGCCGCACCGCCGGAGACGCAGACCCGCAACGTCCGCGCCGCCTCGGCTGCAGCCTCGTCCGCCACGCTCAGCAGCGCCGAATACATCGTCGGCACACCTTCAAACACCGTGACGGCGTCCCGCTCGATCACTTCGAGCGCCTTGCGCGGGTCGAATCGGGGGATGAGCGTCAACGTTGCGCCGGCCAGCACCGCCCCGTTGAGCCCACAGGTCAGGCCGAACACGTGAAACAGCGGCAGGCAGCCCATCACCACGTCGTCTGGCCCGGTCTCGACCAGGGTGCGGCAGCTGACCTCGGCGTTGCGGCCCAGGTTGCCGTGGGTGAGCATGGCGCCCTTGGGCTTTCCGGTGGTTCCGGAGGTGTGCAGGATGACCGCGACGTCGTCGTGACCGCGCTCCACCGGGGGCTGTTGCTCGGGCAGGTCGGCGATCAGGTCCATCAGCCCGGCGTCGTCGACAACCCAGCACTGGGCGCCCGCCTCGTCGGCGCCGGCGCTGGCCTCGTCGGCGAAGGCGGGTGTCCCGAACATGGCCTTGGCGCCGCTGTTGGACAGGTAGAAGTTCACCTCCCGCGCCTTGAGCAGCGGGTTCATCGGGACCGCGACGGCGCCGCGATAGATGATCCCGTAATACGCGATGGCGAACGCGGGCGTGTTGGGCAGCATCACGCCCACCCGGTCGCCCGGCTCGACTCCGGCTTGCTCAAGCAGCGTCGCCACCCGGCCGGCCGCCGCGTGGAACTCGGCGAAGGTGTATTGCAGGTCGTCGCAACGCAGCGCAACGCGGTTGGGGTCGCGCTCTTTGGATGCGACGAGATTGGCGCTCAGGCTGGTCATGGTGTACCTCTGGGATCTAATTGGGTGCCCGGTCTTCGGGCTGTCCTGAGGATTCCAATCGTGCTCTCGATTAGCTCGCATAACAATGTCGTCGGGCACAACAACCTGGCTGCTTCGGTGTGACGGCACACATCTGCGGGTGCCCGGGCATAAGGTTTCGAGGTATGAGCGCGGTCTCGCACGCGGGCAACGTCCGCGGTGACGCCGACCCTGATCCGCACATCGTTAAGCTGAGCAAGCTCATGCTGGCTCGCGCCCCGGAGTTGGGTGAGGCGCTGGCAGATCGGCTCTTCCGCGAGATCGACGCGTACCAAGACGGCACCGTCGTCAGCAAAGACGAGGTGGCCGCAAGTTGTGAGGCAAACCTGACGTTCGTCTTCCACTCACTTTCGGGGCACACCGACAGCGATGTCTCACCTGCCGAACACACCGGAAGTGCGCGCGCGCTCGCCGGTGTGCCGCTACCGGCGTTGATGACGGCCTACCGGATCGGTTTCCGGTTCATGTGGGAAGAGACGCTCGCCGCCGCACGGGCCGCGCGAATACCCACCGAATCGATCCTGGAAGTCACCGCACGGGTCTTTACTGCACAGGACACCTTCACGCAGGCGATGTCCAGCGCCTACCGCCAACAGCTGACCGCGCAGATTCTGGAGCAGGAGGAAGAACGGTCGGCGTTGGTCGAAGCATTGCTGTCCCGGCGGATAACCGACACGCAGAGCCTCTGGGAGGCAGCTGACCTGCTCCGGCTGCCCACCTCCGGGCCGTACGTCGTCGTCGCAGCCGAGTTGCCGGCCATTGGAAAACTGGGGTTGCCCGCGATCGAAAACAAGCTGTCCGCGCGCGACATCCGGTCGGCGTGGCGGCTATTGCCCGACTTACACATCGGCATCGTTCACGTGCGGATACGCGACTCCGTCGACACCTTGATTTCAGTGCTCCGCCAGGCCGCGACCGCCCGGGTCGGCATCAGCCCACCGTTTCACGACCTGGCCGAAACCAGCGACGCGCTGCGATTCGCCCGGTTGGCGGTAACCGGGAAGGCGTCCGGCGACTCACTGATCACGGTGTTCGACGACACGCCCCTTGCCGTCGCGGCGGTCAGCGCGCCCGACGTGATGGCCAAGATCAGGTCGTCGGTGCTCAAGGGACTGAACACACTGCCACCCGCGGAACGCACGATCCTGCTCGACACCTTCCAAGCGTGGCTAGAGGCGGGCGGCTCCGCTAACGACACCGCTGAGAAGATCTTCTGCCATCCCAACACCGTGCGGCATCGGCTTCGCCGCATCGAGGAGTTGACCCACCGATCTCTCTCGCGGCCCAAGGACATTGCCGAACTCTGTCTGGCCTTCGAGGTCGAGCAGCGGCTGCCCTGAGCGGTTAGCCGGGGCTGTGTGACCCCACCCGGTGGCGAACCTGGAAAGCGGTGATGACGTCCAGGATGCCGATCGCGATCAGCCAGCAGCCGACAACCAGGGTGAGGTACACGATCGAAAGCGGGTGGATGATCAGCACCCCGCCGCCGATGATGATGATCACGCCGGAAAGCGCTTGCCAGCCGCGTGCGGGCAAGTGGTCGAAGGATAGCGCCGCGGAGAGCAACGTAACCCCGCGGAACACCCAGCCGATGCCGATCCACAAGGCCAGAAGCAGGACGGACTCCAGTTCGTTGCGGAAGCAGAAGAATCCCAACACCAACGACACGACGCCGGTGAGGAACGCCAGGACCCGCATCGCGGCGCCGGTGTGCGTGCCGAAAGCAGAGAACACGTACCCAACTCCGGATACCACCAAGTAGATGCCGAACAGGACACCCGCCACCACCGTTGTCGGGCCCGGCCAGGCCAGCACGATGACACCGAGTGCCACGCCGAGTATGCCGATCAGGAGTAGTAACTGCCACGTGCTGCGAGCGAGTTGGTGCAGTGGACCTTCGAAGAAGGTCTTTTCGCTGGTTGTCATGGAAAAAAAAGCTACTCCAGCGCCGACGCAAAGAGGTTGTTGCCGGCGACAAGATTAGCGGCCTCGCACGGGGACCGCGAACAATGTCGAGCCAAGCCCACCGGCGTACCTAGCAGGTGATTCGCGCCCGCTTTGTCGCCGGAAGACAACGATCCGGCGCAAGTTGGTTGGTTGGCGACGTCGCTGCAGCCCCGGTTGCATGGCAATCTTTCATCACGAACGCAGCACCGCGTTCCTGGACCACCGAGTTGATCTCCAATCAGCAAGTGCCACAACACATCCCAACCGAAGAAACATAGGAGAAATCATGTTAGTGCCATTCATCATCTTCCTGATGATCCTGTCCCCCGTGCTCATCCCGACTGCCGTCACCATTGTGAACGTCATGATGGGGAACCACCGGCCCGCCGGCCAGCCAGGGTTCTTCGCGGCTCGCCGCCTGGCCGTCCCAGCCGCCGCCTGACATCTGGCATCCCCCAGTCGGGGCCACACCTACGGGTGTGGCCCAGACTGGTTTTATGGGGCGCCCGGCTGCAGAACCGCGGGGCCGTACCAGTGACAGGCGAGCAACGCGAGTTCGACGTCGAGCCGGTCGCTGCCGATGTCGCGGCCACGCCGGGCGATCGCCCGGCCAACCCGATACTTCACCGAGTTGAAGTGCAAGTTGAGCTCCTCGGCGGCGACCTTATAACTGGAACCGCAACCCAGAAACACCCGCAACGTGTCGCGCAGCCGCGCGTCGTTCTCGTTGTCGGCTGCGAGGTCGCCGAGTACCGCGACCACCCAATCGCGGGTACCGGCCACGTCACCGCCAAGACGCGCCACAATGGACAGGCCCGGGTCAGTCGCAGAAACCACCGTCGGCGCCGGCCGTTTGGCCACCACCGCGACGCTGCGAGCAGTCTCCGCCTCGCGGTGCGACTGACGAAATCCCTCGACACCGTTGGTCATGGTCCCGATTGCCACGCTCGGGGAATCCGGTCGTGCGAGGGTGAACTGGCGGACCTTGGCCGGAGCCTCGGCCGCCGCGGCGCGATACGGCAACCAACCCCATCCGCAGCTTCGGTCGGCGGCAACGAAGAGCGGGCTGGCCGCCGCCCCCGCAGATTCGCCCAGCTCGCGGAGAAACCGTTGCAGCCGGGCAAGTTGGTCGCCTTCGGGGCCCGCGTCCGGGTACCACATCACGAGCCCCAGATGGTGCCATCGCAGCGGATAGCGGATCACGGTGCTCGCCGCGTCCGCGTCGACCAACTTGTTGGCGGACAATACTTCTCGCACCCGCAGCGCTCGAAGACTGTTCTGGTTCTCCAACCAACGTTCGCGTTCGTCTTCGTAGACGGCGACGACTTGCTGCGACATCCAGTCGATGTATTCGAACAACGTGCCAGTGATGGCCTCAATCACCCCGACCCGCATCGGTTCCGGGATATCGATCGCGCGCAATTCCGCGAAAACAAGCTCGTTCACCCGGCGTTGACCGAGCCGATAGGCGCGAACGAGCGCATTGACCGGCATCCCCTGCTGTGCCAATCGCCGCGCATACTCCAATGCTGTGGTCGGCGCCTCGATCCGCTCGACGGCGATGTCGTAGCGCATCGCGTGCAAGACGGTGTCGACGTTTCCGTCGACGCTGGCACCGAGCAGTTCCATGAGCTGGGCATCGCCGCGCAGCTCGGGAATCTGATCCTCGAGAGTCCGAAGCACGTCCGACGAGACGGCCGCCAGCCTTTGGAGCAACCTGTCGGCGGTTTCGGCGACGTAGCGGCTCACCTCAGCGTCGCTGTCGAGACGCGATTTCGTCATCACAATGACGGTAGACCCCGGTTGGACGGCTGGTTGACGATTCACCGGGGTCAACCATTGTCTTCGGGCAACAACGCCGTCACGCACCTTCGTCGGCTCACCACTGTATTTGCGACGCCCGTGGCTCCTACCGTTTGTCGCATTCCTGAGCGAAACTTTGATCAGAAGGAGCAAGAACAATGGGGTTCACACAACCGGATTTCGCCGCAGTAGATCCGGATACTTTCTTGCAGAAGCCGTTGATGGAGCGGATGCGGATCCTGGCCATCGACTGGGGCGAAAAGGGCTTCGGCTCACCGAAGATGATCCACACCATGTACATCGGGAAGCTGATCCTGTTCTTCGCCATCGGCGGCATCACCGTCGCGACGGCGACATCGGGTCTGCCCGCGTTCTGGCATGTCACCGAATGGTGGAACCAACCGATCGTCTACCAGAAGGTCATCCTGTGGACCGTGCTGCTCGAGGCAATTGGTGTGGCCGGCTCCTGGGGGCCGTTGGCCGGCAAGGTCAAGCCGATGACCGGTGGCATCTTGTTCTGGGCCCGAACGGGAACCATCCGGCTGCGTCCATGGAAATGGGTGCCATTCACCAATGGCGACCGGCGCACCTGGTTCGACGTCGCGGTGTACCTGGCGCTGCTGGTGAGCCTGGCCGTCCCGCTGCTGTCACCGGGTGTGCACAGCGATTCGCTCTCAAAAGCGCTGCCGCACAACATATCCGGCGTGATTAACCCAGCCCTGCTGGTCGCGCCGATCGTGCTGCTGGTGCTGATCGGTTTGCGGGACAAGACCATCTTCCTGGGCGCTCGCGGCGAACAGTATTTGCCCGCGCTGTTCTTTTTCAGTGCGCTGCCGTTTGTCAACATGATCATCGCGCTGAAGATGCTGATCCTGGTCGTCTGGGTCGGCGCCGGCTTCTCGAAGTTCGGTAAGCACTTCTCCAACGTCATTCCGCCGATGGTCAGCAACACGATATTCGCGCCCAAATGGGTGCGACGGGCTCATTACCGCGACTTCGGGCGCGACATGCGGCCGTCGCGGCTGGCGGACTTCATGGCACACGTCAACGGCACCACGGTCGAGATCGCTGCCCCGCTAGTCCTGTTCTTCTCGACGAACAAATGGGTGACGCTGGTTGCCGCGCTATTGATGGTGGGCTTCCACCTGTTCATCATCTCGACCTTCCCGTTGGCGGTGCCGCTGGAGTGGAACGTCGTATTCGCCTACACCACGATTTTCTTGTTCGTCGGTTTCCCGAACTGGAACGGATACGCTCCGTGGAACATGTCGCCGCCGTGGCTGGCTCTGGTCATCGCCGCCGCGCTGCTGTTCTATCCGATCCTGGGCAATCTGCGGCCGGACAAGGTGTCCTTCCTGCCTGCGATGCGCCAATACGCGGGCAACTGGGCCTCGGCGGTGTGGACGTTCGCACCGGGTACCGAGCAGAAGCTGAACCGGGTCACCCGCACGGCGTCCAACCAGCTCGACCAGTTCATCGCGGCCGGCTACGAGCCGAAGTGGGCGGAGATCACCCTGCAGAAGACAACCGCGTGGCGCAGCATGCACAGCCAGGCGCGCGGCCTGTACTCGCTGCTGCTGACCCACCTGCCCGACATCGACGTCCGCACCGTGCGGGAGGGTGAATTCGTGTGCAACTCGCTGATCGGCTTCAACTTCGGCGACGGCCACCTGCACAATGCAGACATGATCTGGGCCATGCAGCGCGAAGCCGGATTCGAGCCGGGTGAGTGCGTCATCGCCTGGGTCGAGTCGGAGGCCTTCGGCAGCGGCATTCAGCACTATCAGCTGATCGACGCCGCCCTGGGCGTCATCGAACGCGGCACCTGGAAAGTTGCCGACGCTGTCAAAGAACAGCCGTGGCTGCCCAACGGCCCCATCCCGACCGAGGTGAGCTGGTCACTGCCCGGCACCGAGCCGGTTGCCCGCGAAGATCAGGATCACGGTCACGGAGCGCTTGCATGAGTACCGCAGTGGTGGTTGGGGGCGGGCCCAACGGGCTCGCCGCCGCCATAACCCTGGCCGCCGAAGGAGTTTCGGTCACCGTGCTCGAGGCCGCCGACGAGGTCGGCGGCGGCGCGCGCAGCAGCGAAGCCATCATCCCCGGCCTGCTGCACGACGACTGCTCGGCGATCCACCCGATGGCGATCGGCTCGCAGTTCCTGAGCCGCTTCAACCTGCAGCGGTACGGATTGTCGTGGCGCTGGCCGGAGATCGATTGCGTGCATCCCCTCGACGGCGGCAGTGCCGGAGTGCTGTATCGCTCGGTGGAGGAGACGGCCGCAGGTCTCGGTCGCGATGGGTCGCGGTGGCGGCTCGCATTTGGTTACCCGGCAGCCCGATTCGACGCGCTCAGCGAGGACATTATGCGGCCCCTGCTGCGGTTCCCGCATCATCCGGTGATGCTGGCCCGGTTCGGTGCACCCACCGTGCTTCCCGGGTCGACGTTCGCCCGGTGGTTCCGCACCGACGAGGGACGGGCGTTGTTCGGAGGCGTTGCGGCCCATGCCTTCCGGCCGCTGCACTACCCGATGACCTCCGCGATCGGGATAGGCATCATCGCGGCCGGCCACCGGCACGGCTGGGCGGTGGCAGAAGGGGGATCGCAGTCGATCACCAACGCGATGGTGGCTGTGCTGAGCGATCTGGGCGGCAAGATCGAGACCGGGGTTCGGGTCAAGGCGGCCTCGCAGTTGCCTCCCGCCGACGTCACGATGTTCGATCTGGCGCCGAGCGCCGTCGCTGAGATATTGGGAGACCGCCTGCCCCGGCGAATTTCTCGTGCCTTCACCAGATTCCGGCGTGGTCCCGGTGCGTTCAAAGTCGACTTCGCCGTCGAGGGCGGCGTGCCGTGGACAAACCCGCACGCGCACCGGGCCGGCACGGTGCATCTGGCCGGTACCTATCGCGAACTGGCCGCGACCGAGCGGGATATCCACGCCGGGCGGATGCCAGAGCGGCCATTCGTGTTGGTCGGTCAGCAATACCTGGCCGATCCGCAACGCTCAGTGGGCAATACGCACCCGGTGTGGAGCTACGCGCACGTCCCGAACGGCTATGCCGGCGACGCGACCGAGGCGATCATCGCCCAGATCGAGCGATTCGCCCCCGGTTTCCGGGAACGCATCACCGGGTCCACGGTTCGATCGACGACGCAGATGGCCACCTACAACCTCAACTATGTCGGTGGCGACATCATGACCGGCGCCAAGGACATTCGCCAGCTGACGTTCGGACCGCGAATTACGCTGTCGCCGTATACCATTGGGATCCCTGGCATGTACATCTGCTCGGCAGCCACCCCCCCGGGGCCGGGGGCGCACGGCATGTGCGGCGCCAACGCCGCCGAACTCGCGCTCGCCCGCCTGACTCGCCGGGCGTAGAGCGTACGAGGCCGACGTTGGGGCGCTCCACGCTTCCACACGGCCATGGGCAGGTGGCACACTTGTGCCATGGACGTATGTGAGCTCACCGCCGTCGCGCTGATCACAGCGCCCCTGCCCCCGCCACGGTGCCTGCGCCGGGCCCCGGCGTCGACGCCAGTGCGGCTCGCATGATGGTGTCTGAGCCCGAGCCGCGCCGCTTCCTGAACGGCCTGTCGGACATCCGCGCGTTCTTCCACAACAACACCGTGCCGCTGTACTTCATCTCCCCGACCCCGTTCAACCTGCTGGGCATCGACCGCTGGGTACGGAACTTCTTCTACCTGACCTACTTTGACTCTTTCGAGGGCATACATTCGCGCGTGTTCGTGCCCCGACGGCGCGACCGCCTTGATTTCGACTCCATGGGGGACGTCTGCAACCACCTCCTGTCCGATCCTGAGACGCTCGAGTTCATCGCGGGCCGAGGGCCCGGCGGTAAGGCCTGCTTTGTGATGCTGGACGAAGAAACGCAGGCCCTCGCGCGCCAGGCGGGTCTCGAGGTTATGCACCCCTCGGTGGAGCTGCGCGATCGGTTGGGCTCCAAGACCGTCATGACGCGCCTGTCCGACGAAGCGGGCGTACCAAGCGTGCCGCACGTGATGGGGCGGGCCGGCTCCTACGACGAGCTGCTGGCGCTCGCGCAGAACGCCGGATTGGGAGATGACCTCGTCATCTCGATCCCATATGGCAACGCCGGCAGCGGCACGTTCTTTGTGCACGGTCAGCGCGACTGGGACGAGCATGCCGGTGACCTGACCGCGCAGCAGGAATTCAAAGTCATGAAGCGCATCCGCAATGTCGAGGTGTGCATCGAGGGCGCCGTGACCCGCCACGGCACCGTGATTGGCCCCGCGATGACGAGTCTCGTCGGTTATTCGGAGCTAACTCCGTACCGGGGCGCCTGGTGCGGCAATGACATCTGGCGCGAGGTCCTTCCGCCGAACCAGACGCACGCCGCGCGCGAAATGGTGGGAAAGCTGGGCGACATTTTGAGCCGCGAGGGGTACCGCGGCTACTTCGAAGTGGATCTGCTGCATGACCTGGACTCCGACGAGCTGTACCTCGGCGAGGTGAACCCGCGCCTGTCCGGCGCGAGCCCGATGACGAACCTGACGACCGAGGCCTACGCCGACATGCCGCTGTTCCTCTTTCACCTGCTCGAGTACATGGACGTGGAGTACGAGGTCGACATCGCTGAGATCAATGCGCGCTGGGAGCGTGGCTATGGTGAGGACGAGGTCTGGAGCCAAGTGATACTCAACGAGACCTCAACGGATATCGAGCTTTTCACCGCGACGCCACGCACCGGCGTATGGCGCATCGACGACGACGGCCGCTGCTCCTTTGCGCGCCCCGCCAACGACTGGGCCACGCTGCTCGACGGTTCCGAGGCCTTCTACATGCGGGTCGCGGCGCCCGGCGACTTACGCTCTGAGGGCGCCCAACTCGGCGTGCTCGTCACCCGCGGACACCTGCAGACCGACGACTACCACCTCACCGAACGCTGCCAGCGCTGGGTCAAGGGCATGAAAGCGAAGTTCGCCTCCACGCCGCTGGCGCCGGCCGCGCCGATCGTCTCGCGGCTCGTCGCACGAGCGTGAGCAGCAGCTGCACGGACTCCCCGACAAACCCTCGAGCGCGAGCCCCGGCCGGTATCTCGCTGGACAACTGGCTGTCGGCACCCTATTCGCATTGGTCATTCCAGCACGTCGAAGACTTCGTGCCGACCGCGGTAATCTCGCGCGGGACCGGGCCGGCCGCGGCGTTGCCCGCAGCCAGTGCTCCAATGGCCGAGATCCGGGTAACCAGAACTGACGGGGTGGCTACCACCGTTGGCGCGGTGATGGCCACCAGCGGTACCGACGGGTGGGCCGTCGCCTACCGCGGTTCGATGGTGGCCGAGGAGTACCTCGACGGCTTGGCGGCCCAGACCCGGCACCTGCTGTTCTCGGTGAGCAAATCGCTGGTGGCAGCCGTGGTAGGCGCGCTGCACGGGGCCGGAGCGATCAAGCTTGATACGCCGGTCACGGCATACGTTCCCGCCCTGGCGAACTGCGGCTACGACGGTGCGACGGTGCGCCACCTGCTGGACATGAGGTCGGGTATCGCCTTCTCAGACAATTACCTCCACCCGACCGCGGAGATACACCTCCTCGACCAAGCGATCGGCTGGGCACCCCGGAGCGGTCCGGACGTCCCCTCCACGCTGCATGACTTCCTGCTGACGTTGCGGCAGAAGTCGGCTCACGGCGGCCCGTTCGAATATCGCTCGTGTGAAACCGACGTACTCGGCTGGATCTGCGAGGTCGCCGGCGGCCAGCGGATGCCCGAACTGATGTCGGAACTGCTGTGGAGCCGCATCGGCGCCCACTGCGACGCCACCATCGGCGTGGACACGGTCGGCACCGGATTTTTCGACGGCGGCATCAACGCCTGCCTTACCGACATGATCCGGTTCGGATCGCTGTTCTTGCGCGACGGTGTCTCGTTGACCGGCCGGCAAGTGGTGCCGGAGGCGTGGATCGCCGACACCCTCGAGGGCGGGCCCGACTCGCGTCAGGCGTTCGCCGCCAGCCCCGACAACGACCGTTTGCCCGGCGGGATGTACCGCAACCAGGTGTGGTTGCCCTACCCGGGCAGCAACGTCGTGTTGTGCCAGGGCATGTGCGGTCAGATGATCTACGTCAACCGCGCCGCGGAGGTGGTCGCCGCCAAGTTATCCACCCAGCCGGACTCTCAGGACCCGCAGATGCTGTTAGACACGCTGCGCGCATTCGATGCGGTGGCATACGAACTGGCTGGAATCACTAGTTAGCCCGAGGTTCTCATCATCACGGCCTCGGATACGTGTAGAAGCCCTCGCCGGTCTTGACGCCGAGCTTGCCCGCATCGACGTAGGACTGCAACAAGTCCCGCGCGTTCTTTGATAGGTGCGGGAACTCCTCGACGTAGTGGTTTTCGATGTCGAGCGCGACGTCCAGGCCGACCAGGTCCATCAATTGGAACGGCCCGGCCGGCGCGCCCAAGTTGAGCTTGTACAGCCCGTCGACGTCTTCCGGACGGGCCACCCCCTCGGCGACCACGGCCAGCGACTCGCGCTTGATGGCGGCCCAGACGCGATTGAAGATGAAGCCGGTGCATTCCTGGCGCGCCTCGAACGGGTAGACGCCGAACTCTGGGAGCACGGCCAGCAGAGTGTCGAGCAGACCCCGGTCAGTCTCACCGTCGGACATCAGGTCGAGTCCATTGACTTCCGGTGGCATGTAAAAGTGCGTGTTGCACAAACGCGTTTTGTCCCTGACGTTTTCGGCCATCAGACGCGACGGGTACGACGACGAGTTGGTCGCGAAGATGGTGTCCGGCGGTGCCGCGCGGTCGATCTCACCCCACAGCGGAATCTTGACTTCCAGCTTTTCCGCGACCGACTCAACGGCAAGCCAGGCACCGTCCAACGCCGCTTCGAGCGAAGCCGCGCCCAACGCGACCCCAAGTTCGCCGAAGCCTCGGTCGGCCAGCAACTTCGGTAGGTTCTGCTTGACGTACTCGGTCGCGGCGGCGCGCTGTTCGGCGCGCCGAGCGTAGATTCGCACGGTTCCGCCGCGGCTGGCCAACATCAGCGCGATGCGCCGGCCCAACGTTCCCGCCCCGATCACCGCGACGGGACGGTTCCGGATGTCCTCGAAAGTGTAGGTATACGAGTCACTCACACAGGCATGCTAAGTCCGCAGCGGACAAACTAGAGCAGCGTCGCTTGTTCGGGCTGCGGCTCGGCCGGCTCGAGCAGCTCGGGCCCGTTGTTGCGCACGCTGTTGACCAGCGTCGATATCTCGCGCATCTCGATGCCGCGCACGTCGGGCGGGTTAGCCAGCAATTCGAGGTCGGCGGGAGCGTCAGGATCCAGCCAGCGATCCCACTCGCGTTCGGGCACGATCAGCGGCATCCGGTCATGGATCTCGGCAAGCTCGCCGACCGCATCGGTGGTGATGATGGTGCAGCTCAACAACGGGGAAGTGGACGGGCTGCCGGGGTCTTTCCAGACCGACCACAGGCCGGCCATGAACAGCATCTCGCCGTCGGCGCGGTGCAGGTAGAACGGTGTCTTACGGGCCTTCTTGCCGGTTTCGGTATCGGGGTTGGCGCGCCATTCGTAGTAGCCGTCCATCGGCACCAGGCAACGCTTGGATTTGGCACTTGAGCGAAACGCCGGCGAGGTGGTGATTTTCTCGGCCCGGGCGTTGATCAACTGCGGGCCCTTGGACTCCGGCGCCCCGTCAGATCCCGCCTTGACCCACGGCGGCACCAACCCCCAGCGCATCAGCCGCACCCGCCGGGTGGGTTCGTCGTCGGGTTCGTCATGGCGACGGACCACGGTGGTGATGGTCGTGGTGGGCGCGACGTTGTAATTCGGGCCGGCCGATTCAGATGCACGCGCCTCGTTGATCGCCTGGATCTTCTCGGCCAGCGCGGCCGGGTCTGTCGTGACTGCGAATCGTCCACACATAACTCCATGGTGCCGTAGGCAATGATGGAGGTTGTGAACACCTGGGCCGCCCCACACGCGCAGCGGCCGGTGTGCGCGACGGTGACGGTGCCGGGCTCGAAATCTCAGACCAACCGGGCCTTGGTGCTCTCGGCGCTGGCCGCCGCGAATGGCGGCGTTTCGACGATCAGCGGTGCGCTGCGCAGCCGCGACACCGACCTGATGATCGGCGCGCTGGACGCGTTGGGCCTGCAGGTCAAGGGGACCGCGGCAGAGCTGACGGTCAGCGGGAAGATCGCCCCGGCAGCCGACGCTCGGATCGACTGCGGGCTGGCCGGCACGGTGTTGCGTTTCGTCCCGCCGCTGGCGGCCTTGGGAGCCGTCCCTGGCGGTCAAGTGACCTTCGACGGTGACGAGCAGGCGCGGGTCCGGCCGATCGCGCCGTTGCTCGACGCACTGCGCAGCCTGGGCGTTGACATCGACGGCGACGGGTTGCCATTCCAGGTGCGCGGCGCCGGATCGGTCACCGGCGGGACGGTGAAAATCGATGCCTCCGCGTCGTCGCAATTCGTCTCCGGCCTGCTGCTGTCTGGTGCGTCGTTCACCGAGGGCCTGATCGTGCTGCACGTGGGTCCGGCACTGCCCTCGGCACCGCACGTGGCGATGACGGTGGCCATGCTGCGGCAAGCCGGCGTCGAGGTCGACGACACCACACCCAACCGTTGGCAGGTGCGACCGGGCGTAGTGGCGGCCCGGCACTGGCACATCGAACCGGACCTGTCCAACGCCGTCCCGTTCATCGCCGCGGCCGTCGTCAGCGCAGGCACCGTCCGCATCACCGGCTGGCCGGCGGACAGCATCCAACCCGCCGAGGCGATTCTGAGTATCCTGCGGCAGCTGAATTCGGTTGTTAAGCAGTCGGATTCGTACCTCGAGGTGCAGGGGCCGCAATCCTACGGCGGCTTCGACGTGAACCTGCGCGACGTCGGTGAACTCACCCCGGCGGTGGCGGTGCTCGCCGCGCTGGCCACCCCGGGTTCGGTGTCACGGCTGTCCGGCATCGCCCACCTGCGCGGCCACGAAACCGACCGCCTGGCGGCGCTGCGCACCGAGATCAACCGGCTGGGCGGAAATTGCTCGGAAACCGCAGACGGCTTGGAGATCACCGCGGCGCCGCTGCGGCCCGGGATTTGGCGGTCGTATGCCGATCACCGGATGGCGACGGCCGGCGCGATCGTCGGGCTACGGGTCGCCGGGGTCGAGGTGGACGACATCGAGACCACCGCCAAGACGCTGCCGAATTTCCCCGGGATGTGGGCCGACATGCTTGCGGAGTCCGGCGGTTGAGGCCCGGCGACTACGACGAGTCCGACGTCAAGGTCCGCTCGGGACGGGGTTCGCGACCGCGGACCAAGACCAGGCCTGAGCACGCCGACGCAAAATCGGCCATGGTGGTCAGCGTCGACCGCGGCCGCTGGGGATGTGTGCTCGACGGCGACCCCGACCGCAGGGTCACCGCGATGCGGGCACGAGAACTGGGCCGCACACCGATCGTCGTCGGCGACGACGTCGACATCGTCGGCGACCTTTCCGGGCGCCCCGATACGTTGGCCCGCATCGTGCGGCGCGGCCCGC
>NZ_JBAPPI010000185.1:0-13792 GCF_049280035.1 Mycobacterium sp.
GATCTCCGCTGGCTTTCCCACCTTCTGTTGACATGGGGTCAGACAACCGACGCGCTTGAGGCCGGGCGCGCGTCGCTGGCGCTTGTGCACGAACTGCCGTCGTCCCCGCAGCTTGCTTGGTCGCTGGTCAACCTGGCAGACCTGGCGACGTTCGTCTTTGATCCCAGCGCCGCCGCCTACGCGGCCCGGGCCATCACGGTAGGCACACAGCTCGGCGATTCCACTGTCGTCCTCCGGGCCAGAGGCTACGCAGCACTAGCCAGGGTGCTGCGCACCGACACCGGGTGGGAGGACTTGGAAGCCGTATGGCGCGACGCGGCGGCCAGCGGGGTCCCCGAGGAACACACCGGGCTGATAGGGACGCTTACCTGCTGGACCGCTGCGTTGCACCACGACGTCGATCGCGCCGACCGCTACACCGCCCTCGCCACAGAATTCTGCCGGGAACATGACCTGGACATGTTCCAAGCCTTCGCTACCGGTGCCCGCGCCATAACCTCGCTCTACCGCGGTGACTGGGCCGACGCGAGCGTATTCGCCGAAGACGTGCTGACCCGGCCCGGACTGCTTCCCTTGGGTCGCATCATGCCGTTGATCACCCTCGCGCTGATACGGGCCCGCCGCGGCGACCGAAGTGACACGTCCGTGGCCGGGCTGCTTCATCAGGCGCTTGCGGCCGGCGGCGAGGCGACCAACGTGCTTCGGCTCGGTCCGGTTTGGGCCGCGCGCGCCGAAGTCGCTTGGCTGGCCGGCGATGACCAAACCGCACTCGCCGAAGCACAGTGTGCAATCGACGCCAGCAACGCCGACACCGATCCGTGGGTGATCGAACACCTGAGGCGATGGACACATCTAGCCGGTGACTCGGCGGCTAGCGCTCGCCCCAGCGTTATCACCCCGTACCGGCTGGAGATCAGCGGGGACTGGCAGGCCGCCGCCAAGGAATGGACCCGCCGCGGCTGCCCCTACGACGCGGCGCTCGCCCAACTCGGCGGTGACATCGCTGCGGTCGAGTCCGCGTTGGCTACTTTCCGTAGCCTCGGTGCCCGGGCCGCGGCCCGCCGTGCCCAGCAACGACTGGCCCAGCTACTCGGCCGCGTTCCACGCGGGCGTCGCTCCGACACAATCTCCGACCCGCACGGGTTGACTCGCCGCGAACGTGAAGTGTTCGACCTGCTCGCCGAAGGGCACAACGACGGCGAGATCGCCGCCGCGCTGTACATCAGCCGCCGAACGGTCGGGAACCACGTCAGCGCCATCCTGGCCAAACTCGGCATGCAGAACCGCACCCAGGCCGCCCGCGCGCACCAAGAACGTCGCCAACAAATTCCCGACGGACAAACGCCGGCGTGAATCCATGGGCTGGCACGATCAGTCGTTCGGGCATGGCCACAACGGCGTCCTGCCGCGGCCACCTGGATTCTCCCAACCGCCGCAGTCGTTTTGGAGCACGGTGCTTGGCCCCGGCAGTGCTGCCGCTGGTTTGCGGATTGGTGGACAGCGCCCAGGCAACGACTGGCGTTGGCAGCGCGCTGCCTGTGGGCGTGGCCTGATCGCGAGCCGTTAGCAGCCGCCACCACATGAGCCGCCAACATCGCCGAAGTTGTCATGCGGGGGGTGTGCGTGCCGTGGATCCATTCGTAGGCGTCTCCAAAAAGGTCACGTGGCTAGTCCGAAACTGGTGGGCTATCGCAGCGGTCCGTGGTTAGTTTGCTGCCGGGACCAGCAGGTTGCGGGCGAGCTCGAAAATGGCGTCGGCGCCGGCGGCCGCAGCCGAGGAGAGCTTGCCCTCCGGATCAACCATCACCGCCATGGGGGTGCCGTACACGCCGAACAACGGCGCGACGGTGTTCGCGACATCGGTCAGTATCGGTGCGCGTAACCCGATGTCGCGGTTTTGCTGCTGGGAGCCGGTCGAGATGACGAGCAGCCGCGGCGCCCCGGGGGTGGTGCGGAATTCCCAGCTCTTCAGATCGTCGAGCATCCCGGCGCAAAAGCCGCAATCAGGATTCCAGAACAGCAGCATCACCCGGTCGCCCCGAAAATCGTCGAGCGTGACCATGCGCGCGGCCAGGTCGGGCAACGCGAAGCCGGGTGCCCACCGCCCCAGGGCCGGTGAGCGCGACTGGGTGTGCGGGCGAGTCTGCTCGGAGACGACACCGCTCACCAGGTCTCGGATGGCATCCGCGCCGGCGACCGTCGGGCTGCCGACCCGCCCGTCGGGCGTGACCAGCGCGGCGCTGGGGGTGCCGGCGAACCGGTACGCCTCGGCGATCTCAAAGTTGTTCTGCAGCAGCACCAAGCCCACACCGGTCTGGTCGGCCATCACCCGATTGGCCCCCACCTCGCCGCGGCTGAGCACCGCGATCGTCACCGCGTCGCGGTACCGGTCTTGCCAGCCCGCGACCTCGGGCAGCAGCGCCGCACACGGCCCGCAGGCGTGATCGGAGAACACCAACACCACCGGACGCTCGCGTGCGCGCAGCGCGTGCAGCGTCAGCGTGTCCCCATCCAGGCTGGGCAAGGAAAACTCCGGCGCCGGCGAACCGACCGCAAGACCACCCGCCACGTGTCCGTTGTGGCCCACCGCCGGTGCCGGTGGTGCCGCGGCTTCGAGGGCCTCTAGGCGCAGCACCAGCCGACCCAAGGCGCGAAGCAGATTGATGATCACCCAGCCCTGCACCACCACCGCGGCGATCACCGCCGCCAGCACCCCGATCAGTAGCCACGGGGTGAGCGTGATATGGGGCACCGCGCCTGCGGTGCTGTAGCCGGCGCTTGAGGCCCAGAACACTGCGGCGGCGGTGGCCGCCAGTAAACCATTGCGGGCCAACGTCTTCCAGCCCACCGCCCCTGAGTGCACCTGGCCGAAGCAGCGGCACTGCGGGCGGGTTCCCCGAGCAATGGCAGCGCCGATGGCCGCGATGAACACCACCAGCACCGCGATCATTCCCAGCGCGCTCCACCGCGCGGTCGCGGACGGAAACATCGTGATGCCCAACGACATTTCGACGACCGGCAGACCCGCCGCGACGACGCCGATTAGCGGGGCCGGGACACCGAAATCGTGAACGGCGCGGCGGACTTCGGCCCGGTCGAACAGTTTCGTAAGCCCCGCGAAGATGAACATCGCCCCTAATGCGATCCGCGCCACCCACACCGCCGCACCCACGATCTCCTCCTCAGGCGTTCACGACAGAAATCACCCGCCGCACATGGTCAAGGCACCAGGCAAGCACCGTTTTCGCATTTACGGTGGTCCGGTGGGCACGCCCTGTGGCACGAACCGCAGTGGTTGACGTCAGTGTTGACGTTCACGCAAACCCCGCCGCACCGCGTGGTGTTCGGATATTGGGTGAAGCAGGACTCCACGCAGGTGCCGCTGACGCATTCCTGGAATCCCATGCATACGTGGCCGCATAAACCGCAGTTCAATCCGTCGGCACGTGTGTCCACGCATTTGCCGCCGCACAGGGTTTGCCCCGATTGGCATTGCGACTGGCAGCTGCCGTTAACGCAGGCCGCACCTTGCACGCATGTCGTGCTACATCCGCCGCAGTTTTTGGGGTCGGATGCGGTGTCCTTGCAGACGTTGCCGCACAGGGTTTGCCCCTGGGGGCAACCGCCGAGGCAAAAGCCGTTTGCGCAGGTGGCGCCGGTGCACACATGCCCACAGAACCCGCAGTTGTTCGAGTCGGTAAACGTGTTGACACAAGTGCCCCCACCTGCCAGGCATTGATCCAGCGGACAGCAGGTTTGACCGAACGGACAAAAGACCGCGCCGGCTCGCCCCGTACCGAACAGCGCCGTCGCCGCTGTCCCCACCAGAGCGCCGCCGAAGATCCGCAGGGCACTGCGCCGCGACCGGGCCGTGCTGAGCTGACGCACCATCGCGTCGAACCGATCGTCGTTCATACCCCCTCCCCTGACGTAGCGGTTGAGTCAGTGACCAAGGGATCGCAGTCCCTCGTGAAGAAAACCGGGTGACGCGGTAGTGGTTTGACCGCTCAATATCTCTTTCTGATTCACCGTTGCGAGGGGACTTGGACCTCCCTGGGTATCGTGCGCGGCGATCGCGCCTGAGGGCATCGGTATTTGTACCCATCTTTTGGGTACGCATGCTGCGGCCCACCCGGCGTCCCGGCTTGCGGTGGCGCGTGCCTGGACCGCCTACCTCCCCTCTTCGCTCGGGCTGGTTTGGCACCCCCGGCGGGAAATGGGGTGGCAAAAATAGGTAAAACTACCGAAGCGCTCAGGCGGTCGGGCGGCGCACACTACAACCGAGTGGCGCGGGGACCAGCACCGCACAGCAAACCCGCATCGGTCAGGATGCGGTTGTGACGGTAGCTCCCTACCCCACGCAGCACCGACGACAGCAAAATGTCTCGACGGGTCCAGATTGGAGAACTTCGCCATGATCACCACAGCTGGGGGCGCTGCGTCGCTGCTCGCCGCGGCCGGCATCGGCATCAGTACGGCAGCCGCCGGGCTCGCCATCGACACCACCACCGCTGCACCGGCCAACGCCATGCCCTATCACGCTGACATTGCCGCTGTGTGCTGCGAGCATCCCATAAGCGACGTTGCTTACTGGGGATCTGTACAGGAAGCTGATCACAATCCCTATGTTAATTTCAAGACAACGTGTGGTGGGGGGCCTTTGACGCCGTCTGGAATACCCGTGGTCTGCCAGGACTCTCGCGTGACAATAGGGCACCTACCCCCAGAGAGGCGTGAACCACCCCCAACGTTGGCAACCCCATTGCCGCCGCAACCGCCACCCGTCGAATTCAATCCCTACGACCGACCTGAACTCGTCCCAGGTTTCATGCCAAGGCCCGATCCCTCAACGCTTTTCGGCCCACAGCGTTAAGGGGCTGCAGCGAAACCGTGTAACCGAATTCCACCGCCACCACAGCGGAGTTACATGAGCTGATATGTGATCCCGTGCCGTGCAACACCTTTCATCGACAACTTGGGAATCGATCATCGGAGAATTTGACGAAGGACGTGATCGCCGGCGCCAAGCCGTCATGGCTTCAATCCTCGATGACGAAGCGCTTCTTGCTGATGGTCGTCTGGAGTGGCGTTCAACTGCCGTGGTACCTGCGGAACGTCCACCGCGGTTTGCGGGTGCGATCTAGGCGCATAGCCCAACGCATCAACGGCGCAGCGAATCTGACCCATTCCGGCTGGGATGCCTCCATAGCGGGCTGACCCGGGTGTCGCAGCAAACCGGGTCAAGCCCAAAGATCAAGATTAGGCCTACTCTTCGGCTCGGGCCGGACTAACGTTGACGCCAATGCCATTGGTCCTGGGAGGTCGGGATGCGATACGGGCCAATCCCCGACGATGCCTTTGAGGAGCGGATGCTCGCGTCGCCGCGGGCGCCTATGGCATTGTTCGACTCGTTCGTCCCGCTGGTGCAGGCTAGCGCGCTGATGGCCGGCGTCCGGCACGGTGTGTTCCAAGGATTGCGCGCCGGGCCGCGTACGGCCAGCGAGCTAGCCGACGCGCTGGGTGTCGATGCTGACACCCTTCAACTGGTGCTGCGAGTTCTGACCGCGTCGAACTACCTGGTGCCCGGCAGTCAGGGCAGGTTTGAGCTGAGCGAGCTCGCACGCTCAACGCTTCTCGACGACAGCGCCGGTCGCCTGACAGCGTGGGTCGCCATGTTTGATATGTGGTGGACGGACTTCGCCAAGATGGGCGAGGTGCTTCGCACCGGGCACGGCGTGGACCATCACGGCACGCTGCAGGACCCGACCGACTGGAACACCTACCAGGCCGCGATGCTCGAGAACGCCCGCCGCATGGCCCCCCTCGTTGCGACCATGGTTCCGGTCAGGCCCGGCGCGAAGCGACTGCTGGACATTGCGGGCTCCCACGGCTTGTACGGCGCACTGATCGCACGCGCTCATCCGCCAATGCGCTCGGAGGTTCTTGACCTTCCACAAGCCGTCGAGCAGGCTCGAAAGCTCTGCAGCGCAGAGGGTCTCGATGATGTCGTGACCTACCGGGCCGGTGATGTCCTGGTTGACGACCTGGGCGCGGACTACGATGTCGTATTCCTCAGCAACATCTTGCACCACTTCACGCCGCAGCAGATCGGCGAGCTGCTGGCTCGGGTGCGACGGGCAATCAACGCGGCCGGCACTGTAGCGATATGGGAGGTCTGCCAACCCGACGCCGATGATGCGCAGCCCGACCTGATCGGCGACGCGTTTGCATTGTTTTTCAGGCTGACGTCGACGGCGCGGTGCTACACCGCTGGTGAGTTCACTAGCTGGCTCACTGACGCGGGCTTTACCGACGTGCAAGTCCAGCCTCTCCCGGTTGGCCGGTCGCTGATACTGGTGACAGGCAGAGCAGCCTAAGAATATGCCGTTAATGCTGGGCCAACGTCCGGGCCGAATCATACTGGGCCCCAATGAAAGTCGAGTCTCAACGACTAATGCCCATGATGGGTGTTCGCCTGCGATTTAGCGCTTCAACGCTCGCGACAGCAGCGAAGGTTAGCAGCGTATTCGGTTCGGGCGCACGCAACGACGGCGACGCCTTGGGGAGCGTCGCCGTCGTGTGAGTGCGATTACTTCAGGACCCGAGTCCTAGGGGCAGGTGACATCAATCTCGAAGGGCTTGTTCACCGGCTGCATCGGGTTGGACATATCCACCCCGGTCGCGGTCCCGGAGATCTTGTATTTGCTGCCGTCCTTAGTGGCGCTGGCGTTGCCCTGACCGGTGCCGGGGGTGTAGCCCAGCGTGACCCCGTTGACATTGCCGAGTCCGACCGACTTCACCGCGGGCGGGTTGGCGTCAGTGAGCACGGCGCCAATGCCGGTCTGTGCCCCACCGACGGCGATGTTCACGTTGCCGCCCATCGTGGTGCAGGCGACGGTGCCGCCGACGTTCTGGTCTTTGCCGTCGATGGTGACTTTCGCCGCGGCGGGTGCGCCGCCTGGGCCGGTTACCGCCGCGCTTGCCGCGCCAGACGATGAGCTGCTACTGCTGGTCGATGACTTATTGCTCGAACATCCGGACAGACCTACGACCACGATCGCCGTCGCTGCGGCAGCGACCGTAACTGAACGCTTCACTCGTGCTCCTTTGCCGTTGTGGCGGTCCACAGGAACTTCACAGACCGTTTCGGCAGTATGCAGCGTTACCGAACGCTCGGTATCGGATTCGCCAAAAATTAGTCTCCTGGTCAGCGCCGCTCGTCTCCAATACTGCAAAGATTTGCTGGTCGATCAGGGACATCTCTCCCGGCGCGGCTGAATCGATGGGAGTGTCAGAGCGTGCATGAGAAGGACCCCACGGATTTTGCCGACGCCGACCGCGGATTCATTGCTGCGCTGACGCCCTGCGTCGTCAAGGCCGTCGACGGACGGGTGGTGTGGGACAACGACGCGTATTCGTTCCTCACCGGGGAGGCGCCGCCATCAGTGCACCCCAGTCTGTGGCGGCAGTGCATGCTGACCGCCAAACAAGGCCTCTACGAGGTGGTGCCGGGTATCTACCAGGTCCGCGGCTTGGATATCTCCAACATCAGCTTCGTCGAGGGCGACACCGGTCTGATCGTCATCGACCCGCTGGTCTCCACTGAGGTGGCGGCCGCGGCGCTGCAGCTCTACCGCACCCACCGCGGTGACCGGCCCGTCGCCGCGGTGATCTACACCCACAGCCATGTCGATCATTTCGGCGGCGTGCTGGGCGTCACGTCGCAGGCCGATGTGGACGCCGGGGGAGTGACGGTGCTGGCGCCCGAAGGATTCACGTCGCATGCCGTGCAGGAGAACGTCTACGCCGGAACGGCCATGACGCGTCGCGCCACCTATATGTACGGCAGCCGGCTGGCGCGCGGCCCCCGGGGACACGTCGGATGCGGCCTGGGCCAGGGGCCATCTCTCGGCGAGGTTGCCCTGATTGTTCCGACCGTCGACATCCGGACCACGGGCGAAACCCACACCATCGACGGGGTGGAGATCGAATTCCAGATGGCACCGGGTACCGAAGCCCCGGCCGAAATGCACTTCTACTTCCCGCGATTCCGCGCACTGTGCATGGCCGAGAACGCCACGCATAACCTGCACAACCTGTTGACGCTTCGCGGCGCGCTGGTTCGTGACCCGCACGCTTGGTCGGGCTATCTCACCGAGGCGATCGACACGTTCGCCGACCGCACCGACGTCGTCTTCGCGTCGCACCACTGGCCAACTTGGGGACAGGACCGCGTCATCGAGTTTCTGTCGCTGCAACGCGACCTGTACGCCTATTTGCATGACCAGACGCTGCGGCTGCTCAATCAAGGCCACACCGGTGCCGAGATCGCCGAAATGCTGCAGATGCCACCGGCATTGGACAAGGCGTGGCACACCCACGGGTACTACGGGTCGGTCAGCCACAACATCAAGGCGATCTACCAGCGCTACATGGGCTGGTTCGACGGCAACCCGGCGCGACTGTGGCCGCACCCGCCAGAGGCATTGGCCACCCGGTATGTCGATGCGATGGGCGGAGTCGACCGCGTTGTCGAACTTGCCCAGCAGGCCTTCGACTCCGGTGACCTCCGTTGGGCTGCAACGCTGCTCGATCACGCGGTGTTCGCCGACGATACGCATGCCGGCGCCCGCGCGCTGCTCGCGGACACCTTCGAGCAGTTGGCCTACGGCGCCGAGAATGCGACCTGGCGCAACTTCTTCTTGTCCGGCGCAGCGGAATTGCGCGACGGCAACTTCGGTACCGCGGCCCAGACCACCTCGCTGACGTTGATGTCTGCGCTGACGCCGGAGCAGATCTTCGACGGCCTGGCCATCACCGTCAACGGGCCACGCGCCTGGGATTTGGATCTGGTCGTCGACATCATCTTGACCAACGTGAACACCAATTACCGGCTCGTGCTGCGCAACGGCGTGCTGGTGTACCGCCAAGTGCCCGCCGATTCCGCCACCGCGAACGTGTCCGTCACGGTCGACAACACGGTTCGCCTTCTCATGGTGGTCATGGGCTTGGGAATGGAAGGAGTCGGCTCACCGGGGCTGGAGATATCCGGCGACCAAGCGGCCCTTCAGCAGCTGCTGAGTGTCCTCGACAAGCCCGATCCCGCGTTCAACATCGTCACGCCGTGATCGCGCCGTTCTCGTCGAGATGGCGTTGTCGAGTTATCTGTAACAGTGTCCCCGACCCGGTGGCTGAAGGACAGCCACCAGCATGTAGTACATGTGTAAGACGCTGAGCGCCAACCTGTCTGGACTTACTCATGTGGCCAACGTGTGCTTCCCAATGAGCCGACCGGCGAACGCTTCTCGCGCTTGGCTGAACTCGGCTGCGCGACCCGGGTGCGCACGTGCTAGTGCCACCGCGTCGCCGCCGGGTTGATCCACCACAGCGATGCCGGCTCGCAGTACACGTCGATCGCATTCGCTGAAACCCTTGTGCTGGAAGGGATCGCAGCATCCATCGGCAGCATCGGCGACGCCTACGACAACGCCCTTTCCGAGACGACGATCGGGTTGCTCAAGACCGAAGCCCTCGGCCGCCGCAGCCCCTTCCTGGCCGGTCCGCTGCGCACCATCGACGACGTCGAGTACACCACGATGGAATGGGTCGGCTGGTACAACAACCGCCGGCTACACAGCCAGCTCAACTACGTCCCGCCCGAGGAATACGAGAGCGCCGATTACGCTCAAATCCAGGCGTCCTAGCCGGCGAGGCCTCAGCCATGAAGCCGACATCAAACCTGTGGCGGTTCATGCCGAACGGATTTGGGGTGCCGACCTTGGTGCTCGTCCGTCTCGGCAAGTTCGTCGGCGTGACGCAGTACGACCTTCCACTGGCCGTCTTCTAGCCGGTAGGCGTGGGTGCAGCGAAGCGTCCTCGGCTGCCGGCGATCACCGATGTGTCGGGTCATGTGCTCCAGATCGACTGTGAAGGCAAGATCGTCGCCGACGGTGGTGACGATGTTCTCTGCGCTCCGGTCGGTCGCGGCGATGCCTTTCGCCGCCCAGTCGAGCCGGGCGCTCACCTGTTCCCAGCCACGTTCATGACCCCCGAAGGCGCCCATGATCACGACGTCATCGGCGTGTGACCAGAGCGCCTTAAAGGGTTCCGGCCGACCTTCAACGAGTTCGCCGAGAGCCGCTTGACACACCGATACGAACCGCTCCCATGTCGTGTCCATCACCGTATTCTGTTGGTTTGCGAGCGCTGAGGAGGCTCTTTTGAAATTGGCTTCTGGCGCACATCTGGTGATGCTTGTTCTGCGGGTGTTGCCGCTGAAAATGGCCTAGGGCGGCCCACGCATCGACGCTTTGTGCGGCGTGGGGTATCTAAGAACACTGTCAAGGCCGCGTTGGCCTGCATGGGCCGCCGAAGCATCAACGGCCAGCAAAGGGCTCGATGGTCGATGAGGTCGAGCGACGGATCCGTGAGCTGCTGCAGGTGTATCCGAGGATGCCGGCGAGGGTGATTGCCGAGCGGATCGGCTGGACCCGTTCTATCGGGGTGCTGTCGACGCGGGTGGCCAGGATGACTCCCGATTTCCCGTGTCCGCAGACCGCTATATAGCCCGTTCATCGGGTTTCGTGCCGACCATGGCAGTCGCAGGAATCAGCGCGCCGGCTCGCACCACACGTTCTGGTAGAACCGTGCCCGCAACGGTGCTGCGAATCCGACCCGTTTCGGCCGCGATGCCTCGATGGAGGCGGCACATTCTCATGGCAAAAATGGGTAGAAATACCGACGCGCCGGGGTCGCTTGGGTGCACACACTAACGAAGTGTGCGGGCGGCTGCGCCGGGCGTCAGCGATACGCATACCGGGTCAGGATGCGCCGTAACGCTCAACCCCCGGCCCCCGCCACACCCAGAAAGGAAACATAATGATTACCGACCACGCCCGCAAAAAACTGATCGCCTCGACGCTGGGCACCGCCACCGTGCCGACACTGCTATTTTGCGGCGCCGGAACCGCGCAGGCAGACAAATTACAGGTCATTACACAACCCTCATTCGGGGGTGTGACCATCATCGTATTTGACAATACCAACCCCCCTAGCAATCTTGGCGGGTGTGTGTACTCGTCGACCCCGAACACAACGGGGATCCCCTACTTTGGACCGCCGTTCGAGTTGAACCCCAGTAACCCCACTTTTCAGTGGTTCGCGCCGGGCCTAGAGACAGGCACAACGTGGACCATTGCGGTGCACTGCGCGCAGGGGCCACAAACCGTGACACCAGGCACAATCACCTACTGAACACATCAAACGAAGAGCGAAGCACTGGATGCGTTGCGGACCAAAGGTTTCCGTTCGCACCCGGAGGCACCGTGCCCGCGATTTGTCCCGTATGAGTGAGATCATTTGGGCCGCAACGCAAGTGAGTGCAAGGAGGTCGCCATGGCGAAGGCAGATATCGCGGTGTTGCTCGCGCTGTGCGCTGCGCTGGCATCCGCGTTCGGCGATGTGATTCGTCAACGGTCCGCGCACGAGATCACCGAAAAACACGTCGGCCACTTGGAGTTGTTCCGCATGTCGTTGCGCGACCCTCGCTGGTGGCTGGGCGGCGGGAATCGGCAGCGACAATCCTTGGGTATCGACGCCTCGCCGGTACTTCATGGTTGTGCGTGGGCAATTGCTGGCAGCTAAGCTGATAGCCGCATCTTGACCCGGATGTGGGTTTGCTGGTGCCGTGGCAGCCGCCTGCGCACGTCGGTGCGCAGTGTGCGCGCCCGGTGGTCGCGGCGCATGAGAAATGCGCTCCATATGTCGGATGCCTGGGCCCTCGCGGCGGTGTTGATGCGGCGGTCGGGAAGGCGAGAGGAGCGAGGCCGGTGGGGGCCCTGCTTGAACGCGAGTCAGTGCTGGCCGAGTTGGAGCACTGCCTGCGCTCGGCCGCCCGGGGGGCGGGCCGAGTGGTGTTGCTGCGGGGTGAGGCCGGGGTCGGTAAGACCGCGGTGATCCGCCGGTTCGTCGGCGGGCTCGGGCAGCAAATGCGGGTGTTGCCCGGCTGGTGTGATCCGCTGGCCGCGCCGCGACCGCTGGGGCCGCTGCTCGACGCGCTCGCCGCGCTGTCCGGCGCGCAGGCAGCCGCGGTGAGTCAAGCGATCGACCGAGGTGACAGCGAGGGCGTCTACGCCAGCGTGCTCAGGTTGTTGGCGGACACCACCAGCGGCTGGGTGTGGGTGATTGAGGACGCGCACTGGGCCGACGGCGGCACCCTGGATTTGCTGCGGTTTGTGGCCAGGCGGGTGGCCTCGCTGCCGGTGTTGCTGCTGGTGTCCTACCGCGATGATGAGCTCGGCGAGCAGCATCCGCTGGCGGCGGTGCTGGGGGATCTGGCGACTATTGCGGCGGTGAGCCGGATCGGGCTGGCCCGGCTCAGCCCCGAGGCGGTGGCGATGCTGGCCACCGGCAGCGGGATCAACGCCGAGGCGTTGCACCGGCTCACCGATGGCAACCCGTTTTATGTCACCGAAGTGCTCGCGGCCGGTGCCGACGCGACCGGCGGTGGCGGATTGCCGCGAAGCGTGTCCGAGGCGGTCTGGGGCCGGCTGGCCCGGCTGTCGGCACCCGCGCGCGATTTCGCCCACGCCGCGGCGGTCTGCGGTCCGCGCGCCAGCCTCGCCCTGGTGCAGACGGTGTGCCCCGCGCCGCAGGCTGCGCTGACCGAATGCCTCGACGCGGGGATGCTGGTGCTCGACGCGGATGTGGTCGGGTTTCGCCATGAGCTGGCCCGCCGCGCGACGCTGGAACGGGTGTCTGACTACCAGCGCCGCCTGCTGCACCAGCGGGCGCTGGTGGCGCTGTCGCAACCACCGGTCTCGCCGGATACGTTGGCGGCGTTGGTGTTTCACGCCGAGGAGGCCGGCGATACCGACGCGGTTATCCGCTACGGCCCGGCCGCTGCCGAGCGGGCGGCCGCGCTGGGGGCGCACCGGGAGGCCGCCGAGTTGTACGGGGTCACGCTGCGCCACGCCGAGGCCACCCCGAAGCAGCAGAAGGTGGTGTGGCTCGAACAACACGCGTTCGAAAGCTACCTGTGCGGGCACGCCGAGATCGCGGCTAGGTCGTGGCGGCAGGCGATCACGCTGCGCCACGACCTGGGGGACCGGCTCGCCGAGGGCGACAATCTGCGCTGGTTTTCTCAAATGGTCTACGCGCTCGGCCGTGTCACCGAGGCCAGGCAGGCCGATTTGGCCTCGCTACGGCTCCTGGAAGGCCTGGCGCCCTCAGCGCAGCTTGCCTGGTCGCTGGTCCATCTGGCCGAGCTTTGCGCCTTCACCTACGACCCGGCCGGCGATGGGTATGCGGCCCGGGCCGTCACCCTGGCCACCCGACTGGGCGAGGAGGTGGTCGTGCGCCGGGCCCGCGGCTACGCCGCGATGACCACCGTGTTTCGCACCGATGCCGGCTGGGAGGACTTGGAGGCGGTGTGGCGCGACGCCATGGCCGCCGATGCGATGGTCGAGTACGCCGGTATCACCGGAGCGATCATCTGCCGGACCGCCGCGCTGCACCACGACCTCGATCGCGCCGATCGCTACATCGCGGAAAGCACCGCGTTCTGCGGTGACCGTGACCTGGTCGCTTTCCAAATGTTCGTCGCCGGCGACGACGCGCAGGTCGGGTTGCATCGCGGCGACTGGTCCCGGGCAGGCGCAGCCGCCCACGATGTGTTGACCCGGGCCGGGCTCAGCCCGCTACACCGAACCATGCCGCTAGTCACCGCGGCGCTGCTCCGTGCCCGCCGCGGCGAGCAACCCGTCGCCCCGCTGCTGGATGAGGCCCTGACGGC
>NZ_JBAPPI010000186.1:0-3699 GCF_049280035.1 Mycobacterium sp.
GGCCGACGCCGTGCGCGCAGCCGGGGCGGCGCAGCTGGTGCCGGTGGTGGCGGTCGGTGGAGTCTTGGCCAGCCTGGGTGCGCTGTTGGCGCTGATCGCAGGGATCGGGCGCACCACACTGGCAATGGCCCGGCACCGGGACCTGCCCGGTTGGCTGGCCGCTGTGCATCCGCGCTACCACGTGCCGCATCACGCCGAGATTGCCCTCGGCGTGGTGGTGTGCATCCTGGCGGCCACCGTCGATCTGCGCGGTGTGATCGGCTTCTCGTCCTTCGGAGTACTGATCTACTACGCGATCGCCAACGCGTCGGCCTACACCCAGCCGGCCACCGAACGACGTTGGCCCCGTGTGCTGAACGTGTGCGGGGTCGTCGGCTGTCTGGTGCTGGTCGCCACCTTGCCCTGGCAGTCAGTAGTCGTCGGGCTTGGGGTTTTCGCGATCGGCCTGGCCGGACGCGCTATTGCCCGACGATCGTTCACAGACCCGCAGCGCGAGTGACTTCGGCGAACCGACTGCCCGGCCGACAGTGCTCACGTACCGCGGCCACGTCTTCAGCGATGTCGAAATCGGCCAACTCGTCGAGGAGTGCGACGCCAACACCGTTGCGGCGCAGTGATTTCAGCGTCAACGCTCCGGTGTCCGGCTGGGACATCGGGATCTGGCGCAGACCCTCGGCGAGCGCCGGGGTGCGCACGCCGAGTGCCCACCACCCCCCGTCGCGCGCCAACCCGAGAACGGCCGACGACCCGACCAGGCGTCGTCCACAGTCGGCCAGCAGCTCGGCGCTCACCTGCGGAGTGTCCATGCCGATCTGCAGCACCGGATGGCCGTCGACAGCAGCGGCGTCGGCGTGCGCGTTGGCCAGCCGATCGCCGAAATCCTTGCCGCGCTGGCCGATCACGATAAACGGCTTGAGTCGACGGCGGATTTCGGCAGCGACGACGGCGTCGTCGAGCTCGCCGGTGAGCGCCACCACCCGGGCAGCGACCGCCGCCGCCGCCACCGCGTCGAGGGTGTCCAGCAGCGCGGCGGCGGCGATCTCGGCGGCGATCCGGTCGCCGACCGTCGCAGCCAGCCGGGTTTTGGCCAGACCGGGCACCGGGGCTTTGGCCACCACCAACAGCGTCACCGGCACGACGTTCACGAAATGGCCTTCCAGAAGTCCAGGATCGCGGTCGCACTGCCCCGCAGCGAACCGCTGACCTTGGATTTGCCCCCGATACGAGGCCCGTATGCGACGTCGTGTTCAACCACCCGCCAGCCGGCCGCCGCCGCCCGCACTAGCAATTCAAGCGGATAGCCCGAGCGGCGATCGGCGACGCCCAGGCCCAGCAGCGCGTCTCGCCGAAAGACCCGCATCGGTGCGATGTCGTGCACCGAGAGGCCGTGCCGGGTGCGCAGCCGCCAGCTCATCATCACCGTGCCCAGTCGCGCGACCCAGGGCCAGTGCAACCCGGGCACTGGGCGGCGCCGGCCGATCGCCAGGTCCGCGCCGTGGTCCAGTTCGGCGACCAGCCGGGGCAGGTCAGCGGGATCCAACGACCCGTCTGCGTCGATGACGGCCACGATCGGCGTCGTCGCCGCGACGATCCCAGCGTGCACGGCCGAGCCGTATCCGGGGCGCGGTTCGGCGACCACCCTGGCGCCGTGGCGACGGGCCACCTCGGCGGTGTCATCGGTGCTGTTGTTGTCGACCACCAGCGGGTGGTAGCCGGCGGGGATGGCCGCGAGCACGGACGGCAGCGACTCGGCCTCGTTCATACACGGCAGCACCACTGTGACCAGACCGTCGGGCATGGTCTTCGACGTTAGGGGAATCGCTTGCTGCTCGTGCCGTCAGAAGTGGATGTGATGGCCACCAGTCGTTCCACCGCCGGTCGTTCCGGTCGTGCCGCCGCCGGTCGTCCCACCACCGGTCGTCCCACCACCGGTCGTTCCGGTTGTCCCGCCGCCGGTCGTCCCACCACCAGTCGTCCCACCACCAGTCGTCCCACCACCGGTCGTCCCACCACCGGTCGTCCCGCCACCGGTTGTCCCGCCCGTCGTGCCTGTCGTGGCGCCACCAGTCGTCCCGCCACCGGTTGTCCCGCCACCCGTCGTCGCGCCAGTTGTGCCGCCACCGGTGGTGCCGCCGGTCGTGCCGCCACCAGTCGTCCCGCCCGTCGTGCCTGTCGTGGCGCCAGTTGTGCCGCCACCGGTGGTGCCGCCGGTCGTGGCACCCGTCGTCCCCGTCGTCGCACCGGTGGTGCCGCCGGTCGTTGCACCCGTCGTGCCTGTCGTGGCGCCAGTTGTGCCACCACCGGTGGTGCCGCCGGTCGTCGCACCGGTGGTCCCCGTCGTCGCACCCGTCGTACCGGTCGTCGCGCCCGTCGTGCCGGTCGTGGCACCAGTCGTCCCGGTCGTCGCACCCGTCGTGGTACCGGTCGTGTTGGGGAACGGGATTGGGATTGGAATCGGGATCGGAATCGGCACCAGGTTGGGCGGATTCACGGGGGCCGGAACGTCAGGGGCTGGAGGCACGGCCGGGGCCGGGGGCACGTCGGGGGCCGGTGCGATTCCCTGCTGAGGGCCAGGGCTGGAGACCTCCGGAAGGCCACTGCCCGGGGGTAACACGGCAGCGGGGTTAACGGCGGGCGCTGGCGGCAGCGGCGCCTGCTGCTGAGTTGGCAACGGCGGCATGAACTTTCCCGGCGCGACATTCGGGTGGCCCTGCACCGGCTGTGTGCTCGCGGTCGGGCGGATGGTGATCGTTACCGCGACGGCCAACACAGCGAAACCGATGACCGCAAACGCGACAACGGCATTGCTGATGAGCAAGGACCGTGTGCTGAGCCGCGCAGCGGGTTCCTCGGCGTCATCTTCGGACTCGCTCATCGCATCCATCGGAAGCAGCGCGGACTCGTCAGTCATCGAATAGGCCAACTGCTCGCCCTGCTGGGGACGCATCTGCGTCATCTCTGCAGCTGGCGGAATCGCTGTCGTCTCGTCGGGCAGCCTGACCGCTTGGGTCATCGTCGTCGGTTCCACCGCCATCGCTGCGCCACGCGCGATCGCGAATTCATCCGGAACCTGGACCGGCACCGACGATGTGGCGCGGAGGCGGTTGGCGACGGTGTTGAGCTCAGGCGACGTACCGATCACAAAGACGTCGCCTGCGGCGGCGGCCTCGGCGCCCAGCCGGCTCATCAATGTGTCGAGTGCAGCGGTAGCGTCGGAGCCCTCGATCGGCTGGGCGGCCAGAACGGTCGGGGGCGCTTCGTCGGCGCCCACCATCGACAATGTCGCTGTCTGGTCACCGACTAGCACCACGGCAGTACTGTGCTCCCCCGGACCGCGAGATGTGTTCCGTACCAGTGCCGTTGCCGCCTCCGACTCAGACAACAACGCGATATCCTCCAGGCCGGCGTCGATCAATAGCCGGCGCAGCTCATCGGCTAGCTGCTGATCCGACCAGCACACCCCGGTGGCGACCAGCCGATGGTGTTCGTCTGCGAGTAACCGGTGGGTGCCGACAATGGTGTCGGTCAATTTCTCAATCGGGTGCGCCGTTACGTCAACCGTCGATTGATCGATCACTTCGGGCCCCGCGGGAGTCGACCCGACAAGCGCGATGCGCGCAACCGGACCGGTGACCGCTATCCCAAGAACTGCGTCCACTACCCGGCCTCTTCCTGCGTAATGTCTTAGCAGCATTACAC
>NZ_JBAPPI010000187.1:0-2678 GCF_049280035.1 Mycobacterium sp.
AATCTCCGCGAAAAGCTCATTCCCCCATACCGCGGAGACTTGAATGACCATCTCGTAGAAATCAATGAGCCGATTGACGTCGGCCGTGATGATGCGGGTCGAAATGAACTTCATGAAACCCTCCCAACAGGGCTATGGCCGTGTGGCCCGGCGATGCATCGTCTTGCGCTTGGCATGCTAGGCAGCCCCTACGACAATCAAGCCGGCGCCAGAGGCCACTGGCCGATCATGTTCTGAGCAGCCGAAGCGTCGTCGCTGCGGCTTCGTCTCCGACCATGCTTCCGGTCGAACCGTTGCCGTACTTGTCACGGTAGGCGTCGTCCACGTCCTCCCGCAGTCCCGACGGGCCGACACCGACGTCCTCGATGCGCACGTCGACTTCTACGCCGGGGACGCGCACACGTGCGCGTCTTGTGCTCAAGGCAAGGCCAAACCACCCGGTATCTCTGCGGTACCACGTGCGGACATATACGTCGCCGACGACGTGCACTACCCAAATCGGCGTCCACGGCCGAAGGGTTCCGTCGACACGGCGTACTGCAATGTCGAGTTCGCGGGCGGCATCGACAAGAGCGAGCTGCTCAGGTGTCCAGCTCATGATTCTCCGGAGCGTACCCATCGAGCCTGTTGTCCTTGCCTGGTCACGGCGCCAATCCGTCGATGACAAGCTCGGTGATCCGCTCGGCCTGCCGTTTGCCCTCGGGCCCCGCTTCCACCCGCCACATGAAACCCATGAGCAGCAACACATCAGCGGGCTCCAGGCCCGGTCGCATGGCCTCGCAAGCGACGCAGGCATCGATCAGCTTGCCGACGGCAGTCACCACCGGTGCATAGGTTTCGTTGATCGCATCCTTTATCGCCGCAGAGTGAAGCGCTTCGCCCAGGCCATGTTTGACGCGTACGTACTCGGCAAGCGTGTGAAACCAAGCGCGAAACGCCTCCAACGGTGGGCGCATGGCCAACACGTCGGGAACGGAGTCCACCAGACGCTGCATGTCGCGTCTGTACACCGCCAATATCAGCGCTTCCCGAGTGGGAAAGTGCCGATACAAGGTGCCGGGTCCAACCCCAGCACGTTTGGCGATCTCGTTGAGCGACGTTGCTCCCGATTCGGCGAACGCGTCGTGCGCCACTTGCAGGATATGGTCGCGATTTCGCTGCGCATCGGAACGCCGAACGTGGACACGCGTCCGGTCGACCATGGTCTTCCCATCTTGCAGTACCGGAGAACTCTCCGGTACGGTAGGACTGCGAGAAGCGGAGAACTCTCCGGTATCTCCAGGTTAGGAGTCTCCATGCAATACATCA
Source organism: Mycobacterium sp. (assembly GCF_049280035.1). Taxonomy (GTDB): domain Bacteria; phylum Actinomycetota; class Actinomycetes; order Mycobacteriales; family Mycobacteriaceae; genus Mycobacterium. The sequence continues at coordinate 1,309 of NZ_JBAPPI010000187.1, forward strand.
AGCTCGGCACGACCGGTCTGGACGTGTCGCCGGTTGCGATTGGCGCGATGACCTACGGTGATCCCGGCCGCGGTCACCCGGTGTGGTCGCTCGGCGAAGACGAGTCTCGTCCGCTGATCAAGCACGCCATCGACAGTGGCATCAATTTCTTCGATACCGCCAACATGTATTCGCAGGGCTCGAGCGAGGAGATCCTGGGCCGCGCCCTGCGCGACTTCGCCCAGCGCGACGATGTCGTCATCGCGACCAAACTGCGTCATCCGGTGCGCTCGGGACCCAACGGAAAAGGCTTGAGCCGCAAGGCAATCATGACCGAGATCGATCATTCCCTGCGCCGCCTCGGCACCGACTACGTCGATCTCTATCAACTCCATCGCAACGACCACAGCACCCCGCTCGAAGAAACCTTGGAGGCACTGCACGACCTCGTCAAGGCCGGCAAGGTTCGCTACCTGGGCGCATCGTCTATGCCTGCATGGGAGTTCGCCAAGGCGCTACACCTGCAACGCGCCGAAGGCTGGGCCCGGTTCGTGTCGATGCAGAACCATTACAACCTGCTCGCCCGCGAAGAGGAACGCGAAATGATCCCGCTCTGCCTAGACGAGGGAGTAGGCACGATCGTGTGGAGTCCGCTGGCGCGCGGGCGTCTGGCCCGCGCCTGGGACGACTCCAAAGCCACCACCCGGTCATCCAACGACGCATTCGCCGACATGCTCTACACACCGCTGACCGAACACTCCGATCACGAGATCATCGACGCCGTTGGTAATCTCGCGGAGGCCCGCGGAGTCACTCGCGCCCAGATCGCTTTGGCCTGGCTACGCAGCCAACCGGTCGTCACCGCTCCGCTCGTCGGCGCGAGCCGCATCAGTCAGATCGACGATGCGGTTGCCTCGGTCGATATCGCCCTCAGCGCCGACGAGATCCGCTCATTGGAGTCGCCCTACACCCCCCGCTACGACTTCCAGGGCATCTCCGACGACGCCGACATGCAAGCCATCATGGCCCGCATACCCCAACTCACCGTCGCCACGTAGCGACTGCAGTAATCGAGGACGGCTGTCCGCAGCGGCGGGCACGCTGTTCTCGGGCCGCGTCCACAGTCGCTGCAGCCTCATCGTCGGGAATGTCGCGGAACATGTTGGCCAACAGGGCAACACCGAAACCCAGCGGGTTGACCAATATGTCTCTGATACTCTATCTGAACACTCTTATGCCGTGTCTTCGGCGTGACGGTTGGTGATGGCGTAGGGCGCGATAGTGCCCTTCGCCACCTCGCCGAATGGGAGACTGTCGAGGACCCAGACGTCGGCGGCGTGGTCGACTAGATCGCTGACCCCGGTGCGGATCTCCGCGATCTGCGCGTACGC
>NZ_JBAPPI010000188.1:0-4274 GCF_049280035.1 Mycobacterium sp.
CGGTGGAACTCGCCAGCAATGCGACATCGAGCGCCGACATGTATTTGGTAATGGCCGGAACCACCTCGGCGCGATCAGCGGCCAACCGGAGGTCTTGCGCGTCCGTCAGCGCACCCGAGATACGAAATCCCCCGAAAACCATCGCCAGCACCAACGGCACAGCCACAATGGCGACGACTTTCCACCGCACCGGCCAATTGCGCAGCGACCATGACGCTGGCCGTTTCACCGGTGACGAGTCGGCGCCGTTGCGGTCTGCACTGTTACTTTTGGCCGGCAGAATCGCCCGCGTCGCACGGGCAAACATGGTCACCGGACTGCGTCCGTGCCGGCGACCGCTCCGCTGATATGCAGTGTTGGCGCGTCGTTCATGAGACTTCCTGCTGATGACAGCCGCCCCGAGTTACGGGCGAGCGATATACGCCTGGCAATTCGACGAGTATGCCAGCCTGCGGCTATGGAGACCAGAATTCTTACTGAACAGACAGAGTTCGCCGACGCGTGCCAGACATCGCGAAGGATAGCCGAGCAAATTGTCTTAGGACAACTGTCATGATCGACAGATGTTCCGGCTGCTGTTTTACTCCCCGCGTATCGCGCCCAATACGGGCAATGCAATCCGGACCGCGGCGGCCACCGGCACCGAACTGCATCTCGTCGAGCCGCTCGGCTTCGACCTTTCCGAACCCAAGCTGCGCCGAGCGGGGCTGGACTACCACGACCTGGCCTCGGTCACCGTGCACCCGTCATTGGACGCCGCTTGGAAGGCGCTGTCACCGCAGCGGGTATTCGCCTTTACCGCGCATGCGACGTCGTTGTTCACCGACGTGAGCTACCAGGCCGGTGACGTGTTGATGTTCGGCCCCGAACCCACCGGGCTGGACTCGACGACCCTGGCCGACGTTCACATCACCGATCGCGTCCGCATCCCCATGCTGGCCGGACGGCGCTCCCTCAATCTGGCCAACGCTGCCGCGATCGCCGTCTACGAGGCGTGGCGTCAGCACGGGTTCGGTGGGGCTACGCCCGCTGACGATGCAGGACGTGGAGCGTCCTGAGGAGGAGGCGGGCGATTCAAAGGGACTACCAGGCGTTCCAGTGCGTGAGACTCTCGGCCGGCAACCGCTTGGCCGGCCGGAAATCCGTGCCTTTGGTGTAGGCAATCGGAAACAGCCCGCCCTGGCTGTACTGCTCGTGGGGAATGCCGAGCACCTCGGCCACTTTTTTCTCACCGTCGCGAAGCAGGTGCAGCGTCGTCCAGCAGGAGCCCAGCCCGCGGGAGCGCAACGCAAGACAGTAACTCCAGACCGCCGGGAACAGCGACGACCAGAACGAGACCCCGCCAAGCGGCGAGGTCTCCGCGCGGCCCTCGATGCAGGGGATCAGCAGGACCGGCGCCTCGTGCATGTGCTCGGCAAGATAAGTCGCGGAATCCCGGACCGCGCCCATTCGCTCACCGCGGGTGTCGCCCTCGGCGTATTCGGCTGACGGCGAGCTGAGGTATTCCCGGGCATTGGCCAGGTAGACCTCGCCGATCGCCTTTTTCTTGTCGGCGTCCTCGACGAAGATCCACTGCCAGCCCTGGCTATTGGACCCGGTGGGCGCCTGCAGCGCCAATTCGAGGCATTCCATCAACACTTCGCGGGATACCGGCTTGTCGAAATCGAGGCGCTTACGAACCGAGCGGGTGGTGGTCAGGACTTCGTCGACAGACAGGTTCAGGGTCATGGTGTGGAGACTACATTTGCGCGCCGAACGTGAATCTGTGGCGAGTTTCCAGCACTTTTTTCGCCGTGATTACACGTTCGGCGCAATAGGGTCAGCGAAAATCCCTAGACTTCGATCCGACCTTCAGGGTGAGCTTGGCCAACCGCTCGGCCACGACGGTGACTGCGCCACTGGCGTTTTGGACCTGCCCTCGGATCAGTAACGCTGACGCTGTCTGCGCCAGCTTGCGGTGTCGCGCCCATACCCCAGGTGTGCAGAGCACGTTGACCATCCCGGTCTCGTCCTCGATGTTGAGAAACGTCACTCCCTGTGCCGTCCCCGGCCGCTGCCGATGGGTGACCGCCCCGGCGATCAGTACCCGGTCGCCGTCGGGCACCGAAAGCAGGGCGTCAGCGGGCAGCACCCCCATCTCATCGAGATCCGACCGCAGGAATTGGGTCGGATAGCTGTCCGGGGAAATGCCGGTGGCCCACACATCGGCGGCGGCCAATTCCAGCTCGCTCATCCCGGGTAACGCCGGGATGTGCGACGACGAGCCAACCCCCGGCAAGCGATCCGGCCGTTGGGTGGCGGCCGCCCCGGCCGCCCACAGCGCCTCGCGCCGGGAGATCCCAAAGCAGCTCAGCGCTCCTGCGGTGGCCAGCGCTTCGGTCTGCGGCACGGAAAGCTGCACCCGGCCCGTCAAGTCCAAGAGAGAAGCAAAGGGGCCGTGCGCTTTTCGTTCTTCGACTATTTTCTCGGCCAGGTCATCTCCGATATGACGGACGCCGCCCAGCCCCAGCCGGACTTCCATACCGGCGTTCTCCAGGGTGGCGTGCGCCAGGCTGGCTGCCACACAAGGACCGTGCACCGTCACCCCGTGCCTGCGGGCATCGGCCACCAGCGACTGCGGCGAGTAGAAGCCCATCGGCTGCGCGCGCAGCAGCGCCGCGCAGAACGCCGCCGGGTGATGCAGCTTGAGCCACGACGAGTAGAACACCAGTGATGCGAAACTCAGCGCGTGACTCTCCGGAAAGCCGAAATTAGCGAAAGCCTCTAACTTTTCGTATACCCGGTCGATCAACTCATCGTCGGCGCCGTGCATTCGTCGCATGCCGTCGTAAAACCGGCCGCGCAGCCGTTGCATGCGTTCCGCCGACCGCTTGGACCCCATGGCGCGCCGCAGCTGATCGGCCTCGGCGGCGGAAAAGCCCGCGCAGTCCACCGCGAGCTGCATCAGTTGCTCCTGAAACAGCGGCACTCCCAACGTTTTCCGCAATGCCGGCTCCATCGACGGATGGTCGTAGACGACTGGGTCGACACCGTTGCGCCGCCGGATGTACGGATGCACCGAGCCACCTTGAATAGGCCCAGGACGGATCAACGCGACCTCGACCACCAGGTCATAGAACACCCTTGGCCGCAGCCGCGGCAGGGTGGCCATCTGCGCGCGGGACTCCACCTGGAACACCCCGACGGAATCGGCGCGGGCCAGCATCTCGTACACCGCCGATTCGGACAGGTCCAACTTGGCCAAGTCGACCTCGATGCCTTTGTGTTCGGCCAGCAGGTCGATGGCGTAGTGCAGCGCCGAGAGCATACCCAGCCCAAGCAAGTCGAACTTCACCAAACCGATTGCCGCGCAGTCGTCTTTGTCCCATTGCAATACGCTGCGGTTCTCCATGCGCGCCCATTCCACCGGACAAACATCGGCGATCGGGCGATCGCAGATCACCATGCCGCCGGAGTGGATGCCCATGTGTCGCGGCAGATTCTGGATCTGGGTGGCCAGGTCGATCACCTGCTCGGGAATGTCCTCGATATCCGACGGCTGCGTGCCCCAGTGAGCGATCTGTTTGCTCCACGCATCCTGCTGTCCCTGCGAGAAACCCAGGGCGCGGGCCATGTCGCGCACGGCGATCCGTGGGCGGTAGGTGATTACGTTAGCGACCTGAGCGGCATAGTCACGGCCGTATTTGCCGTAGACGTACTGGATGACCTTTTCGCGTTGATCCGATTCGATGTCAATGTCGATATCGGGTGGTCCGTCGCGAACCGGCGACAAGAAACGCTCGAACAACAGCTCGTTGGCCACCGGATCGACCGCGGTAACACCAAGGGCATAACACACTGCCGAGTTGGCCGCCGATCCCCTGCCCTGACACAGAATGTTGTTCTCCCGACAGAATCGGGTGATGTCGTAGACCACCAAGAAATAGCCTGGAAATGCAAGCCGCGCAATGATTTCCAACTCGCGCTCGATCTGGGCATACGCTTGCCTTGCTTGTGCTCGCGGCCCGTAGCGGCGCTGGGCACCCGCCATCGCCAGCTCGCGCAACCAGCTGTCCTCGGTATGACCGGACGGGACGTCGAACGGCGGCAGCTGCGGGGCGATGAGCGCCAGGCCGAAGGCGCACTGCTCGCCGAGTTCGGCCGCGGCGGTCACCGCGTCGGGCCACTGCGCGAACAGCCGCGCCATCTCCTCACCCGATCGCAGATGGGAATTGCCCAGCGCGGCCAGCCAGCCGGCCGCCTCGTCCAGCGACTGCCTGGCCCGTATCGCACCC
>NZ_JBAPPI010000189.1:0-11149 GCF_049280035.1 Mycobacterium sp.
GGTGCACGGCTCCGAGGAGCTCAAAGCGCGCACCTTGCCGCGGGTCGCGACGGGCGAGCTACACGTGTGCTTCGGAGTCACCGAACCCGGTGCAGGACTGGACACCTCACGCATCACGACGTGCGCCAAACGCGACGGTGACCACTACGTCGTAAATGGCCGAAAAGTCTGGATTTCCAAGGCGCTCGAGTCGCAGAAAATCCTCCTCCTCACCAGAACACAGCCCTATGACGAGGTCACCAAAAAGACCGATGGGATGACGCTGTTCCTCACCGATCTGGACCGTAGCCGGGTGGACATCCGGCCGATCCGCAAGATGGGCCGCAACGCGGTCAGCTCCAACGAGTTGTTCATCGATGACTTGCACGTGCCGGTCGAGGATCGAATTGGCGAGGAGGGCAAGGGCTTTCAGTACATCCTCGATGGCCTCAACCCGGAACGGATGCTGATCGCCGCCGAGGCGCTGGGCATCGGCCGGGTCGCCCTGGAGAAGGCAGTGAAATACGCCAACGAAAGGCATGTATTCGGCCGGCCGATCGGGATGAACCAGGGCATTCAGTTCCCGCTGGCCGATTCGCTTGCCCGGCTTGACGCCGCCGAGTTGATGCTACGCAAAGCCACCTGGCTCTACGACAACGGAAAACCGTGCGGACGCGAGGCCAACACCGCGAAATACCTATGCGCCGATGCCGGTTTCACTGCGGCCGACCGGGCGCTGCAAACCCACGGCGGGATGGGCTATTCCGAGGAGTATCACGTGTCACGGTATTTCCGGGAGGCCAGGCTGATGAAGATTGCGCCGGTCAGCCAGGAGATGATCCTGAACTTCCTTGGGTCGCACGTCCTCAAACTGCCGAGGAGCTATTGATGACCAACTCCCTGTTCGACCTGACCGGCCGATCGGCATTGGTCACCGGATCCGGCTGCGGGATCGGCGCGGTGGACGGCGGCATGGTGATGTGATGTCGGAAAACGGGGGGCCGCTGGCGGGAATCACCGTCGTGGCCTTGGAGCAGGCGGTCTCCGCGCCGATGTGCACGCGGGTGCTCGCCGACTTCGGTGCACGCGTGATCAAAGTGGAAAACCCCAACGGGGGAGACTTCGCCCGGCACTATGACGATGTCGTCAACGGGCTTGCCGCGCACTTTGTTTGGGCTAACCGGGGCAAGGAGTCGGTGACGCTCAACCTGAAAACCGACGCCGGGCTGGATATTCTGCGTCGGCTCCTTGATCGTGCCGATGTGCTGGTTTCCAACCTCGCGCCAGGATCTACCGCCAGGCTGGGCATCGCGCCGGACGACCTGGCGAAACGCCACCCGAACGTGATCGCAGTCGAAATCGACGGGTATGGCCCTGGCGGACCGCTGTCGCACAAGCGGGCCTACGACCTGCTTGCACAAGCGGAATCCGGCGCATGCGCCGTGACCGGCCATCCCGGCGCACCGGCCAAGCCAGGGCCGCCGATGGCGGACATCAGCACCGGACTGTATTCGGCGCTCTCGATTTTGGCGCTGCTTTATGCACGCGACGCCGGGTCAACTCCTGCCAAACACGGCAACGCGGTCGCGGTGAGTTTGTTCGACACGATGACCGATCTGATGGGTTACCCGCTCACTTTCACCCAGCATTCCGGTGTCGACCAGCAGCCGTTGGGGCTGAGTTCGCCTGCGGTGGCGCCGTACGGCGCCTACCGCACTGCCGATGGTCAGACCGTCGTCCTGGGCACCACGAACGATGCTGAATGGCAACGGCTTTCGCGTCAGATCTTGCAGCGTGCCGACCTCGCCGATGATCCGCGGTTCGCCAGCAACGCCGGTCGCTGCGCGCACCGCGACATCCTGGACGACGCTGTCGGCGCCTGGTGCTCGGCGCACGACTTGGAACATGTACAGAAGACGGCGGATGCCGCAGGGATCGGCAATGCGCGGTACAACCTGCCAAGCGAGGTCTTATCGCATCCGCAGTTGACGGCCCGGGATCGGTGGCGGCAGGTCGACACACCGGCCGGCCCGATTCAGGCCTTGTTGCCTCCGCCCGTCATCTCCGGCTACCAGCTCGCCATGGGTGCGGTCCCCGGGCTCGGGCAGCACACCGACTCGGTGCTCGCCGAGCTCGGCATTGCACCCGCCGAGATTGACGCGCTGCGAGTGCAAGGCGCCATCGGGCCGGTGTACGGCTGATGTCCTGCGCCGGCGAAGATGCAGAGCGAAGCGCTGAGGTGGGGGCACCTCCCGGTAGCGGGGCCGAGCGGCGCTGATGTCCCAGGATTCCGCGCTGCTGTGCAGTGACCGCAACGGTGTTCGGACGCTGACGCTGAATCGACCGCAGCGCATAGCGTCACGGCTAAAGCGCTGCTCCTATTAGCGCCAGAGGTAATATTCCCAGGTCGGCGGCGATCGGAACGCCGATAGCATCCATGAGGTCTCCGGCTGCCAGGTCGGACGTGAAGACGTTGTAGTCGATTTCGGGAAGGCTGATTAGCAGCGCGGTCGCTACGTCCAGAGGCGGGATGCCGGTATGGGGTGGGAAGGTATCGAAAAGATCCTGGAAAGTCGTGGGTACCGGTGAGAGGACTGAAAACTCGGTACCGGGGAGAGCGTCTGCGAACTTCACAAGTTCGTCGGCCCAAGATGGCAACGAGTACGCGTAGTTGCTCGGATTGGTCAAATCCTTGAGGGCATCGGTGATCCCTTGCTGCAATCCGTTGACTAAAGCTTGCGGGACCTGCTCTAGGACACTGGAACTCGGCAGGAACCCCAAGGTTGTGGGCACATCTGCATTGCCCTGACTCCAACCGCCCAAGTAGTTATCGGCGACGTCGCCGTAGCCCAGGTTCACCAGCACCGACAAGTCCGGGTTCAACAGATCGACCAGCGGCTGGCCGATGAAGGGAATCAGTTGCAATGGATCTAGCAGCGGCAGAGTGGTATCCGGAATCATGTAGTAGTTGGTCAGGGTGTCGGCCGCCGTCGTCGGCAGTTGAATGGCGTTCTGGATCTGCTCGGGCGTGAGGCCCAGGTAAGTGGTGTGCTGAAAGACGATGCCCAACACAGCGTTGATGTCAGACAGTGGGTCGATCGGGTACTGCGGGAAGTCGGCGAAGCCGTCGTATTCGTTCGTGTAAACGTCGGTGGGGTAGAGGTCAGATGCTTCGGGGCCGCTGAAGGTAAGGCCCAGGCTGGGAATGATCGGCTGCGTACCGGCCGGCAGGTCGAAGCGCTCCAGTATGCCTCCGTTGGGAGCGCTTTCATCACCGACCAGCACGAAGTGAACATCATCGCTGGGCACACCTTGGCTCGCGAGTTCCGGCATCAATAGCGACGAGATCACCGAGCTCTGGGAGTAGCCGAAAACGTCCACCGGGTTTGCGGCGTCGACCTGTCCTCCGGCGATTTGGTTCAAGATCGCGGTGTCCAGGATCTGTTGTCCCTGGGCCTCCGAGTCGTTGAACGTCTCGCCAAAGGGACCCAAAAACGGGTAGAGCCCTTCCGGTGTGGTCAGGATCTGCGTCGTGCCGGAAAAGTCGCGCGGTGCGAAGTAGTCCGAGTCGACGACATCCGCATACGGTTGACCGGGAGTCGGGAGGCCGCTGCCACCCAGGACGAACGCCGTGCCATCCCCGAGCGGAGAATCCGCGGTATCACCGCTGATGAGCTGCACCGCGCGAGTCTGGGCGGCGGGTATCGGCGCTACCACCGGGGGGATCGCGATCAGGCTGGCGCCCGCAATGGTGACACCGAAGAGGCTGTGCAGACGACGCATTGAGGCCCTCCCCTTTGAGGTGCAGACGACATCCCACCGCAGTGCGGAACAGTGATCGAATTACAACACGTCGGTCGATTTGAAACAGAGGATTCCGCACCCGCAGTGTTCGCACAGCGGCGAGAGCCGTCGTTTACTGTCGATAGGCGGTATCGAGATCGGAGCAGGCAAATGCGTGAAACAGTCATCGTCGAAGCAGTGCGGACACCGGTCGGCAAGCGCAACGGTGGGCTGTCCGGCATGCACGCCGCCGACCTGTCGGCTCTGGTGCTCAACGAGCTGCTGGCGCGCACCGGCATCGGCCCGGAGATCATCGACGACGTCGTGTGGGGCTGTGTGTCGCAGGTCGGAGACCAATCCAGCAACATCGGGCGTTACGCGGTGCTGGCCGCCGGGTGGCCTGAGAGCATCCCCGGCACGACGATCAACCGGGCGTGCGGTTCCAGCCAGCAGGCCCTCGACTTCGCGGTGCAGGCGGTGATGTCCGGCCAGCAGGACGTCGTCGTGGCCGGTGGCGTCGAGGTGATGAGCCGGGTGCCATTGGGTGCGGCCAGGGCCACCGGAATGCCCTACGGGCCCAAAGTTCTTGCCCGCTATGGCGATTTCTCCTTCAACCAAGGGCTGTCGGCCGAGATGATCGCGAAGAAGTGGGGGTTTTCCCGCACCCGGCTCGATGAATACTCCGCGCTGTCGCACGAACGGGCTGCCGCGGCGCAGGACAACCGTGCCTTCGACGAGCAGATCGTCCCGGTGTTTGTCGACGACACCGCAGTCACCGCCGACGAGGGCGTGCGGCGCGGGACCACCGTCGAGAAACTGTCCGGGCTCAAGCCGGCGTTCGTCGACGACGGGGTGATTCACGCCGGCAATTCCTCGCAGATTTCCGATGGCGCGGCCGCGCTGTTGGTGATGACGTCACAAACGGCGGTCGAGCTCGGGTTGACTCCGCTGGTGCGATATCGGGCGGGTGCGGTGACCGGGGCGGACCCAGTGCTGATGCTCACCGGCCCCATCCCCGCCACCGAAAAGGTGCTCACCAAGGCCGGTGTCTCACTCGCCGAAGTCGGCGTGTTCGAGGTCAACGAGGCGTTCGCCCCGGTGCCGCTTGCCTGGCTGGCCGAAACTGGCGCCGACCCCGACCGGGTCAATCCGCTGGGCGGAGCCATCGCCCTCGGTCATCCGCTCGGCGCGTCGGGCGCGGTCTTGATGACCCGGATGGCACATCATATGTGCGACAACGGAATTCGGTATGGATTGCAGACCATGTGTGAAGGCGGTGGCACCGCCAACGCCACGCTCGTAGAACTTGTTGCCTGACAGGGGAATTCATGCGTCGAGACTCCCCCGCAAGCGGGAGGTGCCCCCAGTTCACCGAAGACCACGAGGCTTTCCGGGAGCTGGCCCGCAATTCATCGAGAAGGAGGTCGTGCCCGCCTACCCGGAGTGGGAGAAAGCCGGCGGATGCCGCGCGACGTCTTTAAGCAGATGGGTGCGCTCGGGATGCTCGGGATGGCGATTCCCGAAGAGTACGGCGGCGCCGGCATGCCTGACTACCGCTACAACGTCGTGCTCCAGGAGGAGGCGGCGCGGGCATTGGTGACGCTGTCGACGGTCCGCACCCAACTCGAGGTGATCCTGCCGTACTTCCTGCACTACGCGAACGAAGAGCAGCGCAAACGCTGGTTTCCCGGCCTGGCCGACGGGACGTTGCTCACCGCCGTCGCGATGATCGAACCGGGAACCGGGTCAGACCTCGCTGGTATGCGCACCACCGCGGTGCGTGACGGCAACCACTGGATCGTCAACGGCGCCAAGACATTCATTACCGGCGGCATTCAGGCCGACCTCGTGATCGTCGTCGCCCGCACGTCGACCGACCCCGGAAACCGGCGCAATGGTCTGACGCTGCTCGTCGTCGAGGACGGGATGGAGGGTTTCACCCGCGGTCGCGAACTGGAGAAGATGGGCTGCAAGGTCCAAGACACCGCCGAACTGTCGTTCGTCGACGTCCGTGTCCCCGTCGAGAACGTTCTCGGCGACGAGGGGGAGGCGTTCGGCTATCTGGGCCACAACCTGCCGCAGGAACGTTTGACGGTGGCCGTCGGATCGGTGGCGCAGGCGCGCTCGGCGATCGCCGCGGCGATCGACTACACCAAGGACCGCAAGGCTTTCGGGACTCCGGTGGCCTCGTTCCAGAACACCAAGTTCGAGCTGGCCGCGTGCTCGACGGAGGTGGAGGCCGGCCAGGCGATGCTGGATCGTGCGGTGGCGTTACACGTCTCCGGCGAACTGTCGGCCGCCGACGCCGCGCGCGTCAAGCTGTTCTGCACGGAGATGCAGGCCCGGGTCATCGACCGTTGCCTGCAGCTCTTCGGCGGTTACGGCTACATGATGGAGTATCCGATCGCCCGGCTGTACACCGATGCGCGCGTCGCACGCATCTACGCCGGAACCAGTGAAGTGATGAAGGTGATCATCGCCAAGTCGCTGGGTCTGTAACGGGCTAGAAAAGATCATCGTCTGCGACCCTTGTCACACCCGGCAAACCAACCTACTGTGTGTTCAGTTGGTTGGTTGGACAAAGGAGTCCGGTGCCCGAGACACGGCCGTACGACTCGCTGCTGGCTAAAGGTGAGGACCGCAAACAGCGGATTCTGGCCGTCGCGCAGCGGCTGCTTACCCGCAACGGGTGGCGAAATACGACGCTGGCCCAGATCGCCAGCGAAGCCGGCGTCAGCCCCGCTGGACTCCTCCATCACTTCGAATCCAAGGAACAGCTGCTGCACGCTGTGCTCGACGTCCGCGACGCCGACGACGATGGGCACGCCGACCGGGCCGGCGATCTGATCTCGGAAATCGCCGCGGTCGCCGATCGGTTCTACCGGTCACCCGAACTGGTCGGCACGTACACCGTGTTGCTGGCGGAGAGCATCGATCCTGACGCTCCGCTGCACGACCGCCTCGTCGAGCGATACCAGGGCGCGGTCGACATCATCACCGAGCTCATCCGGCGGGGTCAGCGGGCCGGCCGGTATCGCATGGACATGGACGTCACCGTCAAGGCGCTCCAAATAATTGCCTTCATCACCGGAATGGAGACCACATGGTTGCTCAATCCTTCGATACCACTGACCGAGGTCTTCAAGGAATACGCGGAATCGTTGGCTCGGGACATGGCACCGCCGAGCTCGCCATGAGATACCGGCTCGATGTGGTCGCCGCGGACGTCGCCGACGTGGTGAAGTTCGCCGGCGGGTGGCTGTTCGATCGGGCGATGGCCGGATGGGACGTCACCGTGCTGCTCGTCGACCATCCTGACGAGCGACCGCTGCAAATCCTTGGCGCCCGGATCGTCGACCTGGAATACGCACTGGCCACGGCGGGGCATCGGGCGCCGCCCCAGACCCTGGCGGCTGCGGCGGATCTGTTCGGCTGCGATTCCCGCGTCCGGCAGGGCGTTGTGCAGGCGCTCGATCAGGGCGCCGCCGAAGTCACCTTGTGGGGCGAGACATGGCCGGCCGAGCTGGACGACAGCGTCGGCCTGGTCCAGCACCGGCTGAGCGCGGCTGCCCAGGCGTTCAAAGCCGAGGCGCTCGCGGCCGCCGCGATGCCCCAGGATTCGATCGCGCTGGTCGAGACGTTCCGCAGCCGCGTGATGGCCGGCCAGTCGGTCGAGGCCGACCTCATTCCGGCCGGCTGACCCCAGGCCCGTTCAGGCCGCGTTGACGTCGCGGCATGCTCTGTGGAAATCTAATACTCATAGCTGAGAGGGACGTTCTCACTAGCCGGATTGCCGAACGGAGCAGCAGATGGTGAATGACTTCACCGAGATGGATTTCTTCCGTGACCAGCGGCTCGTCCAGGACCCGTACCCCTATTACGAGGCCCTCCGGCAGCAGTGCCCGGTCACCCGGGAGAACCACCACGAAGTGACCATGGTGACGGGCTGGGACGAAGCCTGCGCCGTCTTGAACGACGCCGAGACGTGGTCGTCGTGCATCGCGGTAACCGGTCCGTTCCCCGGCTTTCCGGTATCCCTCGAGGGTCTGGAGGGTGGGGACATCACCGAGCTGATCGAGGAGCACCGCGACAAGCTGCCATTCAGCGATCAACTCCCGACGCTGGACCCGCCGACACACACCAACCACCGCGCCCTGCTGATGCGGTTGATCACTCCCAAGCGCCTCAAGGAGAACGAGGACGCCATGTGGGTGCTCGCCGACCAGGCACTCGACGAGTTCCTGGCGCCGGGGCGCGGCGAATTCATCAAGGGCTTCGCCAGCCCGTTCACGCTGCTGGTCATCGCCGACCTGCTGGGCGTGCCGATGGAAGATCGCGACAAGTTCGTCAAAGGCATCCGCCAGCACTCGGGTGGCGGCATCGGAGGCACCGGCAAGGAAGCCCTGGCGCACAGTCCGCTGGAATTCCTCTACGGTCTTTTCTCCGACTATGTCTCCGACCGCCGACGTGAGCCCCGCGACGACGTGCTCACCGGCCTGGCGACCGCCACCTACCCCGATGGCTCGACCCCTGATGTCGAGGATGTCGCCCGCGTCGCCAGCAACGTGTTCTCGGCGGGGCAGGAAACCACCGTGCGACTGCTGGGCGCCGCGCTGCAGACCATCGGGGAGCGCCCCGACATCCAGGCGCAGTTGCGCAAGGACCGCAGCCAGATCCCCAACTTCATCGAAGAGGCGCTGCGCATCGAGAGCCCGGTCAAGGGAGACTTCCGGATGAACCGGGTGCCGGTCAACATCGGCGGGGTCGACCTGCCCGCCGGCACCACCGTCATGGTTGTGCAGGCCGCCGCCAACCGCGATCCGCGCCGGTTCGAACACCCCGCCACCTTCGACCCGGCCCGCAAGAATGCCCGTCAGCACATCTCGTTCGGGCGAGGCATTCACAGCTGCCCCGGCGCGCCACTGGCACGCGCCGAAACGCGGGTGGCCATCGAGCGGCTGCTCGACCGCACGTCCGACATCCGGATCAACGAGCGCGTGCATGGACCGGCGAATGACCGTCGCTACCAGTACGTCCCGACCTATATCCTGCGCGGCCTGACCGAGCTGCACCTGGAATTCACGCCAGCATGAAAGTCTGGGTCGACGACCAGCGTTGTCGCGGTCATGGCGTGTGCGTCACGCTCTGCCCGGAGGTGTTCAACCTGACCGACGATGGCTACGCAGAGGCGATATCCTCCGACGTTCCAACGGAATTCGAGGGGGTTACTCGGGAGGCAATCGACTGCTGCCCCGAACAGGCTATCGCCGAACGCTGACCAAAAGCGCACTCGGATAAGGAGATTCACTGCACTATGGCACAGGGACCTAAGGGATACGTCATCCTCACCGAGGCCATCAAGGATCCGGAGGGCATGAAGGCTTACGGCCGGGCGGTCGGAGCAGCGATGGGCGGTGTCAACATTCTCGCGGTGGACACCGCACCCAAGGTCATCGAAGGCACCTGGCATGGCGACCAGACCGTTGTTCTGGAGTTCGAGTCGGTGGATGCCGCTCGCGCGTGGTACGAGTCCGAGGCCTACCAGAAGGCGGCCAAGCTGCGCCACGGGGCGGCCGACTGCAACGTCGTCATCCTCTCCGGATTTAGCTGAGCCGCAGCAGGTTTACTAGAACGACGGCCTCGGATCACGTGATGGCATTGACCGCGGCCGACAACATCGACTTGAATGCGTCGGGGATGGGAATATATCCGTTGTCGGCCAGACCATTCTGGCCAGCGCCGATCGCGGACTGCAAGAAGGCCTTGACGGCCGCGCCCGCTTGGCTGTCCGGGTATTTCGAGCAGACGACTTCGTAGGTCGCGAGCACGATCGGATAGGCACCCGGCTGCGTCGGCTTGTAGAACGACACCGTGTCCAGCACCAGATCGTTGCCCTGGCCCTTGACATTGGCCCCAGCAATCGTCTTGCCAACTGAGTCAGCGCTGATCGAAACGGCGTCGGGGCCTGCCGAGGTGACGATATTCGCCATGTTCAGTTTTTGCGCCTGGGCGAACGACCACTGGCTGTAAGTGATGGAGCCGTCGGTGGCCTTGATCGCCGCTGACGTGCCGTCGTTGCCCTTGGCGCCCTCACCCACTCCGCCATTGAACGTCTTGCCGGCGCCCTTGCCCCACGCACCGTCCGACGCGCCGTCGAGGTATTGCTGGAAATTGTCCGTCGTGCCCGACTGGTCGCTGCGGAAGACGACGTGGATGGGTGTCGACGGCATGTTGGTGTTCGGGTTGAGGGCCTTGATCGCGGGGTCGTCCCACGCCTTGATCGCGCCGTTGAACATCTTGGCGGCCGTCGGGCCGTCCAGATTCAGCGTGGTGACGCCGTTGACGTTGTAGGTGATCGCGATCGGGCCGAATACCACCGGCAAATCCCAGGCCGGCGAGCCGCACCGCTGTTGCGCTTTCCTGTGTTCGTCGGTGCTCAACGGTACGTCCGAGCCGCCAAAATCGGTTTGGTTGCCCACGAATTCGTTGATCCCAGCACCCGAACCATTGGCCGTGTAGTTCAAGGTTTGACCTGAACACGCCTGTTCGAAGGCGTTGACGAAACGGGCCATCGCATTCGCCTGCGCGGTCGAGCCGCTTGCTGTCAACGTATTCTTGCCGCCGCATGACACCTGCGCCGTTTGCCCCGAAGGCGGCGCGGGCTGCGCGGCTTGGGTTGCGGGCGGGTTGGGGTGCGACTGTGGCCAGAGAAAGTAGCCGATGATGCCAGCGGCCAGCACCACGACCACACCGATAAGCGGCCACTTCACCTTCCGGGGTTGGGGCTGCCCCCACGACGGTGGCGGTGTACCGATCCGAGGGGGCGGCCGGTCGGCGGGTCGGGGTGGTGGGACAGGCGGCCAGCCGGGTGGGCGGTGTTGGGTCGCGGCCAGGTTCAGGTCGGCGGGCTGTTGCTGCGCGGCGGGTTCGGTTGCGGGCGTGGGCGGCGCGGGGTCGTCGAGGACAGTGGGTCCGGGTATTGGCGTGGGCGGCGGTTGCGGTGGCTTGTCGTGTGGTGGGACCCAGGGCGCCGTGACAGGACTCGCCTGCTCCGTGGGTGGGTTGGGCGCCGGAGTCGGTGTCGGTCGGGGAATGGGGACGGTGATGGCGTCGTGGGCGGCGTTGGCCAACTCGACGGTGGTGGCATACCGGTTGTCGGGGTTTTTGGCCATGCCGGTGGCGATCACCGGATCGAACGTGGCGGGCACGTTGGGATCGGTGCTCGACGGGCGCGGCGGCGGCTCGGTCAAGTGCGCGGTCATTTGCTGTTCGAAGTTGTCTCCGGGAAATGGTGTGCTGCCGGTCAGACACTCATAGAGCACGCACGCCAACGCGTAGATGTCGGCGCGGGCGTCGACTTGGCCTGCTCGCAGCCGTTCCGGGGACA
>NZ_JBAPPI010000190.1:0-4183 GCF_049280035.1 Mycobacterium sp.
GTGTGGAACTTGGCGGTCGAGCAGCAACTGCACTGGCAGCCGGGCCGCCGCGCGCCCGGATACAACGAGCAGTGCGTTCAGTTGACCGCGGCCCGCGCCGAACACCAGTGGTTGGCAGCGGGGTCGCAGACGGTGCAGCAGCAGGCGCTGCGGGATTTCGCCCAAACGATGCGCAACTTTTTCGCGGGAACGCATCGCCGACCGACGTGGCGCAAAGCCGGCGTGCATGAGGGCTTCCGGCAGGTGGCGGTCAAAGCCCATCACATCCGACGTCTGAACCGGCGGTGCGCAACGATGTGCCGTTTGCGGGCACACCGCGCCCGGAAACCGTCAGAGCCAAGCGGTTTTTGAGTGCCAAGCCTGCAACGCGGGTCCGTGCAACGCCGACGTGAACGCTGCACGCAACATCGCGGCCGGACGGGCGGTGACAGCACGGGGAGACCTCGGCACCAGCCGGTCTACGAACCGTGAACCTCAACTCTGCTCTCCTGCCGCATAGGTAGTGGATTGGATTGGATCCTCTGGCTTCAGCCAGAGGAGGACGTCAAGCCGTCTCCATTAGCTCCAACGCCTGCTCGAACAGACTTACCGTGGCGGCATGCAGGAGGTCGCCGACTTCCTTCGGCGCCTTGCCGGCGCTGGCCCTGGCCAGCGTGCCCTCCAGCACGATGCCGAGCTTGAAACACGCCAACACCGTGTACCAGGTGGTGTGTGACAGGTCGCGGGTGGTGTTGCGGGCATACTGCTCGACCAGGTCAGCAGTGCTGGCCAATCCGCCCATCTCAAAAAGAGTGCCGCCGAACGCGCTGGATGCGTCGGACGGGCGCCAGGTGGCCAGCAGCCAGCCCAGGTCCAGTAGCGGGTCACCGATGGTGCACATCTCCCAGTCGACGATGGCGACGACCTCAGGACCGGTCCGGGAGAACATCACGTTGGCGGCGTGGTAATCGCCGTGCATAATCCCCGGCGTCCACACCGACGGCCGACCTTGTTCGAGCCAGTTGGCGACGTCGTCAACGCCGGGAATGTCGGGCCCGGGATAGTTTTCGAACTCTCGATACGATTCCAACTCCGAAAGCCAGCGTGGCACTTGGCGTTCCAGGAAACCCTCCGGCTTGCCGAAATCGCCGAGCCCGACGGCGAGGTAGTCGACGGCCCCCAGCTTGGCCAGGGCTTCAGCCATCGACAGCCCCATCCGGAACCGCACGGTCGGGTCGCCGGCATGCAGCGCAGGCAACTCTTCGCCGGCGTTGAACCCGTCGATGGGTTCCATCAGATAGAAGACCGCATCGCCGAGCACACCTGGCTCGTCGCAGCTGGCGATCAGGTGTGGATGCGGTACGTCGGTGCCGGACAGCGCCGCCAGTATCTGGGTCTCCCGCATGATCACGACGTTGCTGCGCGGGCGCAGGTGCTTCGGCCCGCGTCGCAGTACGTATGGCCGGCCGGATCGGGTGAACTGCAGCATGATGTTCTGCGTCCCGCCGCTGATTTTGGAAACGTCTTCCAGCGGGCCGTCG
Organism: Mycobacterium sp.; assembly: GCF_049280035.1. Classification (GTDB taxonomy): domain Bacteria; phylum Actinomycetota; class Actinomycetes; order Mycobacteriales; family Mycobacteriaceae; genus Mycobacterium. Next base: position 1,521 of record NZ_JBAPPI010000190.1, read on the forward strand.
CCTATCCCCTGCTGCGACATCCACTCGGCCACGGCGGCTAGCTCTTCTATGGCTACTGGGACCTCCACACTGGGAGAAGCTACCGTCTGCAAGGATCGCGCTATGACGCCACCGGTGATTACACGTTGGACCTCGATCATCGAGAACGGCCGTACCGACGAACTGGACGCTCTGGTCGCCGACGACGCCGTATTCTTCTCGCCCGCGGTGTTCACCCCGCAGGAAGGCCGAGACAAGACCTTGATGTACCTCAAGGCGGCTGCGAAAGTGTTCGGCGATACCGATTTTCATTACGTCGAGCATTGGTATGACGAGCACTCCGCGATCCTTGAGTTCGCCGCGACGATCGACGGCATCTATGTCAACGGCATCGACATGATCCACTGGAACGACGACGAGCAGATCGTGTCGTTCAAGGTCATGCTGCGGCCGCTGAAGGCGTTGCAGACGATCATGCCGGCGATGGCAGAGTTGTTGCAGCAGTGGACGACCGGTGACGGCCCGCTGCGCCCGGCTTCGCCGCGCTTGCGACCGTCACGAGGACCATGACCGATCGGCCGGCCCGACTGAGCGACGTCCATGAGATCGCGGCGGGGATGCCGTATGCGCGGCGCATCGAAGGGCCGAAGGGTAACGCGGTCTACCAGGTGGGCGGCAAGTCGTTCGTGTTCTTCCGCACCCCGCAACCTGATGCCGTCGACCCCGAAACCGGGGAACGCCTCGGCGACGTGATCATGATCTGGGTGGAATCCGAGAGCGAGAAGTTGGCGCTGGTGCAGGACCCGGATTCACCGTTTTTCACGACGGTCCGGTTCGACGACCACCCATCGGTGTTGATACGGGCCAGCAGGCTAGCCGATGTCAGCAGAACGGAGCTGGCCGAGCTCATCCAAGATGGCTGGCTGTCGCGCGCATCGACGCGTCGGGCGGCCGAGTGGATCGCGGCTCACCGGCCGTAGCTGTTTGCGCCCAGGCACTTCTCAGGCATGCGGCGTACTGTCCGATGCTGGCTGGAGATGGGAGAACAAGGATGCCGCGAACCGACAACGATTCCTGGGAAATCACCGAAAGTGTGGGGTCGACAGCGCTCGGAGTTGCCGCGGCTCGCGCGGCCGAAACCGACAGCGCGAACCCGCTCATCCGCGATCCTTTCGCGCGGGCATTTCTCGAGGCGGCCGGCGATGGCATGTGGAACCTGATGGCGAATCCCAGCAACGCGGCCGAGCTGACCGATGACGTGGATCTGCTGGCCCACCTGCAGGTGATGATCGACTTCATGGCCGTGCGCACAGCGTTTTTCGACGAGTACTTCCTCAACGCGGCGGCGTCCGGCGTTCGACAGGTGGTGATCCTGGCAGCCGGCTTGGATGCGCGCGCGTGGCGGCTGCCATGGCCCGACGGGACCACCGTGTACGAGCTGGATCAGGCCAAGGTCCTGGATTTCAAATCGACCACCCTGCAGCGCCGCGGCGCGCACCCGACGTCGAGGTTGGTGAGCGTCGCGATCGACTTGCGGCAAGACTGGCCAACAGCGTTGCAGGAAGCGGGGTTTGACCCATCTCGGCCGACCGTATGGTCGGCTGAGGGGCTACTTCGGTATCTGCCCGCGCGGGCCCAGGATCTGCTGTTCGAGCGGATCCAGGCGTTGAGTCCGTCCGGCAGCTGGTTGGCTACCAACGCACCCGCGGAGAGCGCGCTGGATCCCGAACGGTTGGCCCGTCAGCGTGAACAATCGCACCGCCTGCGCGCCGCGGCAGCCCGGGTGCTCGACGCCGAGGTGCCCGCAGATGAAGACCTCTGGTACCCCGAGGAACGTACCGACGTGACCGAATGGTTGCGTGATCACGGTTGGGACGCGTCGGCGATCACGATGGGCGAGATGCTGATTCGATACGGACGCCACGTTCCGGCAGACGACATAGTGCCGCCAACTGTGTTCGTATCTGCGCAGCGGCGATAACGAATCCTTGGCTCGCAAGAGAACCGGTTACGCAGTGCTAATCGGTACGGCGTAGCGCATCTGAGCCTGCGCGTCGTTAGACCTGTGTCAAATTACAATGTTTGGATACCTGCCGACGCGGGTATTCCGGCATCTGCTGTTGACCCGACGGTTTTTGCTCCGACGTTGATGGAGGCGAGGATGCGTGGCGGAGGTTTAATCGGTGCGATTGTGGTGGTTTGGTTGGTGATCGGCGTGATCGCCGCATTCCAGCGAGGCTACCTGAAAAACAACGACCAAAATTGTGCCTCTTTAGGCACGATCGCAGTCACTGTGCTTGTCGGTCCCCTGAACTACGCGGGTGTCAACCCAAAGGTGGCCGATTGTCATTTGCCGCAACCCAGTTCGATGCCTGCCATGGACATCGACCACCTGATCGGAATGGAGGCGTCATGATTGCCTTGGGCATCATCTTGCTAATAGTGGGATATGTCCTCAAGGTGTATGTCCTAGAGACGATCGGCATCATCTTGCTGGTGATCGGTGCGGTGCTATGGGTTCTGGGCTCCGTTGGCCGGCCGGTCGCCGGCAGACGTTACTGGTACTGACGCGAATCAGCGAAAAACCCTCACCGAAACATCTGAAAAGGAGTTGTCATGATCATCCTCGGAATCATCTTGTTAGTCCTCGGTTATCTGTTGCCGATGTATCTGCTGACTTACAT
>NZ_JBAPPI010000191.1:0-3385 GCF_049280035.1 Mycobacterium sp.
CACTGCGCCTGCCAGGCCTGATAGCTCATCCCGGTATCACCCTGCCAACCGGCCTGCAACGCGGCCTGCTCCGCCGAGATATCGGCGCCCAAGCTCTGCAGCGTTCCGGCATAGCCGGCCATATCCGCCGAATGCGCCAGCATCGCCGGATAGTTGTACATGATCTGCGACATCACAAATCCTTTCGTCTAAGCCGTATCGGTGTTTAGAAGCCGGGGTAACTGCCGGCCGCGGCGGAATCGGCGGCCACGTACGTGCCGGCCGCATCCCCGATGTTGGCCTGGGCGATATCCAGCAAGCTATTGATCTTGGCTGCTGCCGCCACAAACCGGGCATGGGCGGCCTGAAACGCCGCCGCCGACTCCCCGGCGTGAAACGCCTGCGCCGACATCGCTTCCTGCTCGGCCTGACCGATCGTCGAGCGCATCAACCCCGCCTTGGCGCCAAACGCCGACTGCGAGGCCACCAACTGCGGAATATGAGCATCCAACATACTCATTACTGACGTCCTTTCTCAAATCGACTACCGTTGTTACACACGCACACTCAGCTGTGATCCCCCTCCCCCTCCGGCGTATCCGGACTCCAGGTGCCCGGCACCATCGGCATAGGCACCTCAGGCGGCGAAGCCATCCACACCGGCGCGGTCATCGTCAGCTGCCGGCACCCAAATACGACGAAGCAGCGGCCGCGTCACCGGCGGCGTAACTCGCGCCGGACTCACCGACACCGACCCCGGCACGGCCGAGCTCTTCCACACCTTCGGCTGCCACCGCGGTGTGCTCGGTGCCCTGGGCGCTGAACCCCGCCGCGGTTTGCAGCGACACCGGATCGGCCGCCGACGGGACCACGGCCGTGATCAACGGGGCCGCGTCCGCATGTGCGGCGGCCAGGCGGGCGGTGATTGCTTCCACAGCGGCGCTGGCGGAAGCTAGACCCTCTGGGACGACTCGCAGAGTCATGACTGAAACTCCTTTCGATTAACTTCGCCGACCATCGACAGCCACACTTTCGTCGACGAGCGGATTGACCAACTGCACGTACGTCAGGGTGTCGCTGTCGCCCAGCAGAATTGCCCGACCGGCGGGCAGCCGATCGAATCGCTGACCGCGGATCTTTCCGCCGTCCGCCGGATTGCCAGACAACATCAACGTGGTGGCCTGCAGGTCGTTGAACCGACGCAGCAGCGGGCTGGTCATCAGCGCGTGTGCGGCACCGGTTGCGCGTGCGGTAACGATCACCCGCAGTCCCAGGTCGCTGGCCTGCGCCAGCAGCCCGATCAGTGGCGTCCATGGCCGCTGCCCGACGAACGGACCGGTCATCGCCGGAGCATCCGGTATCTGATCCACGTCGTCGATGATCAGGTAGTGGGTCGGGCCTTCGTATGACCAGCCGGTGAGCTGGGCCGCCGAGAGACCTGCCGGGGGTTGCCGCTTTTCGATGATCGCCGACAAGCCGAGCATCGCTGGGGTCACCCGGTCGACGTTCGGGGTGTATTCGTTGTCGGGGAACAACGGCTCGTCGACGAGTTGCAACCGCCGATCCAACACGGTGAACGCGACGCGGTCCGGGGTGGAGTTGTCGCGGATGGTGCGGATGATGTGGCGCAACAGCGTCGTCTTACCGGATTTGGTGTCGCCCAGCACCATCAGCAGCGGGTTGTCGGCGAAGTCGACTTCGACTGCGGCCAAGTCTTCTTCGCGCTGACCGATGACGATCCGGTCGGCGCCCCGATACAGCGCACCGACGGTAGTCGGTGCCAGGTTGGTCGGAAGCAACCGCACCGGCGGCGCCGTGACGCCGGGATGGCGAGCGTTGATCGCGGCAACCTGGTCGAGCTCGGGTGCCGCGAAGAGGAAGTGCTCGGCGCCCATGGTCAGGCCGCGACCCGGTTGGTCGGCAGGCACCGCCTCGGCCGGACGGTGCAGTGCGCCGATCACCCTGACGTTGCTGTCGCGCGCGTCATGCAACTTCAGCTCCAGCCGCAGCCCGAGGCCGTCTCGCATCGCCAGCGGCACCTCCAGCCAGCTGGGGGTAGTGACGACCACGTGGATGCCGTACGCCAGTCCGATGTTCACCAGCTCGGTCACCTTGCTCAGCAACGGGTTTCGGGTGTTGAACAGGTCGGTGTTGTCCCGGCTGAAGGCATACAGATTGTCGATGACCAGGAACACCTGGCCCCGTCCGTCATCCGGACCTTGCCTGTCCCGGAACACCTCCCGCTGCTGACGGGACTGCAACAGCTGCTCGAGCTCCCCGAAGGTGCGGCGAATGCGCTCCGGTTCCAGCGCCGAGGCCACGCTGCCGACATGGGCCAGCTCCTCCAACCCCCGCAGCTGCCCGCCGCCGTAGTCGAGGCAGTAGAAACTCACCTCGCTGGGCGAGTGCAGGTTTGCCGCCGACAAGATGAACGTCTGCAGGGCAGTCGATTTTCCGGACTTTGCCCCACCATGGATCACCAGGTTGCCGGATGATGACCGCGCGTCGAACACCAACGGGTCACGGCGCATCTCAAATGGCTTGTCGATTTCACCCAGCGGCCAGCGCCACTCGCCCCGCGGCAGTGCTGCGCGGGCTAGCACGGTGCTCAGCGGGATCGGCTCGTCGAGCGGCGGCAGCCACAGCTCTGGTGCGCGTGGCCCGTAGCGCACAAGTTGGTCACCGATGGTGGCGATCAACTTTCGTGGCGGGCCGACTGGTTCCTCGTGACCATTGGTGGTGATCACCGTGCTCTGGTCGGGCTCCACCCGGCCGGCGGTGAACAGCTTTGGCTCGGGAACAGAATGCACCACAATCGTTTTCGCGGCCTGCGGCGGATCGTAAATGCCGTCGACGTAAGTGCTGCGGAATTTGATCGGCGCAGCACCCGGAGCGGGCACCAAAAAGCCAAGGCCTTTGTGCTCCTTGCCGGATTCGATATGGTAGGCGTCCTCCACGCCGATGATCGACCGTGACACGGCAGGGCTGGCCACCTTCAGGCCGATCCGGTAGGAGGTGTTCTTGTCGATGTCCTTGATCTTTCCGACATCCAACGTCTGTGACGCGAACAGGATGTGGATACGGAACGACCGGCCTTTGCGGGCGACGTAGTCGAACAGCTCGGCGTATTCGGGGTGATCGGCGAGCATCAGGGTGAACTCGTCGGCGACCACGAACAGGGTGGGGATCGGTGCCAGATCATGTCCGGCGGCGATCGCGTTTTCGTATTCGGTCACCGAGTTGAACGCGCTGCCCTGGACGTGGCGTCCGGCTTCACGCAGCATCATTTCCCGACGCGCGACCTCACCGCGCAGGGTGTCGGCGAACCTGTCGGCCAACGACTTCTTCTCGGCCATGTTCGAGATCACCGCGACGACCTGCGGGAAGTTGCGGAAGATGTCGGCGC
>NZ_JBAPPI010000192.1:0-12791 GCF_049280035.1 Mycobacterium sp.
GAACAACACGGCGACCACCACCAGCAGCGCCCAGCCGAGCCCGGCGGGCCCACGCTGCGAACCTTCGGGGCCGGCGGCGAGGCCGAGCATGGCAAGGCTCGCGCACACCACGCCCACCGCCGTCCACTCCATTGGTGACAACCGCGCCTTTAGCATCCAGGCGGCCACGATCGCGGTGACCGCGAGCGAAGCCGCGATTGCCGCGGCGACGACGTAGATCGGTACCAGGCGCAGCGCCGCCACTTGCAAGAGAAAGCCAACACTGTCAAGCCCGATGCCCAGCAGGTAGCGCCACTGCCGCAGGGCTCGCAACAGTAAGGCCGCGTCAACTCCGGAGTCGCTGCCGGCGTCAACCGAGCGGGTCGCCTCGGCCTGCAGCACCGTCGCAGTGCCGTAGCACACCGAGGTGCCCAATGCGAGCAGCAAGCCGATCAGCACGGAGCCGAGCCTACTTCGACGATTTCTCTGCCGAGCCGTTATCCGATTCGGAGCCGGTGTGTTTGGGCAGCAACCGCTCTAGCGCCGGTCCGGTGATTCGCCGGAACGCGCGTCGCGGCCGGTTGGCGTCGAGGATGGCGACCTCCAACGTCAAGGCCCCCAGGTTGGGCTCATCGCCGCCGTTGGTGCTGCCCGCCTGCAGCGCCTCGACAGCGATTCGCACTGCGTCGGCCAGGTTGGCGTTCTTGGCGTAGGAGTCCTTGAGCGCGGTGGCGATCGGCTCCGTCGTCCCGCCCATCACCACGAAATGCGGCTCGTCGGCGATCGACCCGTCGTAGGTAATCCGGTACAGCTCAGGCGGTTTGGTTTCGCCGTAGTGGGCGACTTCGGCGACGCACAGCTCAACCTCGTAGGGCTTGGCCTGCTCGGTGAAGATGGTGCCCAGCGTCTGTGCGTAGACATTGGCCAGCTGCCGGCCGGTGACGTCGCGGCGGTCGTAGGCGTAACCGCGGGTGTCGGCGAACTGGATACCGCCGCGCCGCAGATTGTCGAACTCGTTGAACCGGCCGACGGCGGCGAAGCCGACCCGGTCATAAAGCTCGCTGACTTTCTGCAGCGAGCGCGACGGGTTCTCGGCGACGAACAACACACCGCCGGCGTAGGCCAGCGCCACCACGCTGCGGCCCCGCGCGATGCCCTTGCGTGCCAGCTCGCTGCGCTCGCGCATCGCCTGCTCGGGCGAGATGAAGTACGGAAAACTCATGAATCACTTCCCGCGCGCTCCGCGTCCGGCCCGAAAGTGTCGGCGCGGGAACGACTTTCAATTACCTCGCGGGCCAGCTCGGCGATTCGCTGCTCGGGAACGTTGGCTGCGCCGTCGGCACCGACGGTCACTGCGGTCGGGTAGATCCCACGGACGAGATCAGGCCCACCGGTGGCCGAGTCGTCGTCAGCCGCGTCGTAGAGGGCCTCAACAGCAACCCGCAACGCCGAATCCGCGTCGGTCACCTGCGAATACAACTTCTTGATCGACGATTTGGCGAAAATCGAGCCGGAGCCGACCGACTGGTAGCCCTCCTCCTCCAGGTTCCAGCCGCCGGCGGCGTCGAACGAGACGATGCGGCCGGCCTTCTCGGGTTCAGGGTCGTCGATGTCGTAACCGGCGAGCAGCGGCAGCGCGACCAATCCCTGTAACGCGGCGCCGAGATTGCCGCGGACCATGATGGCCAGCCGGTTCACCTTCCCGGCGAAGGTAAGCGGCACGCCTTCCAGCTTCTCGTAGTGCTCGAGCTCGACGGCGTACAGGCGGGCGAATTCGACCGCGATGGCCGCGGTGCCGGCGATTCCGGTCGCGGTGTAGTCGTCGGTGATGTACACCTTCTGCACATCGCGCCCGGCGATCATGTTGCCCTGTGTGGAGCGCCGGTCGCCGGCGATGACGACGCCGCCGGGATGCTTCAGCGCGACGATGGTCGTTCCATGCGGCAGCTGAGAACCGAGCGCGCCGGGCTCCGTGTTACTGATGCCCACCGGCAGCAGCTCGGGGGCCTCGCGGCGCAAAAAATCGGCGAATGAGGAAAGACCGCCAAAAGCGGTTCCAGGAGGTGCTGAGTGGGTGGCCAGGCGATCGCGAAACGGCCAGGTCACTGGCCGCCCTTTTGGACGTATGCGCGGACGAAGTCTTCGGCGTTCTCTTCCAGAACATCGTCGATCTCGTCGAGCAGATCGTCGGTCTCGTCGGTCAGCTTCTCGCGACGCTCCTGGCCCGCGGCCGTGCTGGCGGTCAGGTCGTCGTCATCGCCGCCACCACCGCCGCGCTTGGTCTGCTCCTGAGCCATCGCTGCCTCCTGCATGCTCATCGGCCGTGGATACCACGTACGTTAGTTTCTCCACCCTACCGGTCGACACCGCCAATGCTCCGGCTAAACCTGATTGTCCGGCTCCACCGCGCGCCGTTCCGGCGCGCATCGTCACCGGACGCCCGCATTGTGTCCGCTCCTCAGGTGGTCAGCTGTTCCACCAGCTCGACCGCGCTGTTCACCGAATCCAGCAGCGCGCCGACATGCGCCTTGCTGCCGCGCAGCGGCTCGAGCGTCGGAATACGCACCAGTGAGTCGCCGCCCAGGTCGAAAATCACCGAATCCCAGCTCGCCGCGGCGATGTCCGCCCCGAAGCGGCGCAGGCATTCGCCGCGGAAGTAGGCCCGGGTATCCGTCGGTGGGTTGTCCACCGCGCTGAGCACCTGTTGTTCGCTGACCAGACGCTTCATCGATCCGCGCGCCACCAGCCGGTTGTAGAGGCCCTTGTCCAGCCGGACATCGGAGTACTGCAAATCGACCAGGTGCAGTCGAGGCGCCGACCAGCTCAGGTTCTCGCGGTGCCGGAAACCGTCCAGGAGCCGCAGCTTGGCGGGCCAGTCGAGCAGTTCGGCGCATTCCATCGGGTCGCGCTCGAGTTGATCCAGCACATGCGCCCACGTCTCCACGATGTCGGCTGCCCGGGCGTCATGATCGCGGCCGTCGACCAGCTTTGCCACCCGATCGAGATAAATCCGCTGCAGCGCAAGGCCGGTCAATTCGCGACCGTCGGCCAGCGCGACAGTGGCGCGCAGCGAGGGGTCGCGGCTGATCGCGTGCACCGCATGCACCGGCCGGGCCAACGCCAGGTCGGTCAGGTCGATGCCGTGCGCTGCGCCCTCTTCGATCAGGTCGAGCACCAGGGCGGTCGCACCCAGCTTCAGATACGTCGAGGTCTCGGCGAGGTTGGCGTCGCCGATGATGACGTGCAACCGCCGATAGCGATCGGCGTCGGCGTGCGGCTCGTCGCGGGTGTTGATGATGCCGCGTTTGAGTGTGGTCTCCAGCCCGACCTCGACCTCGATGTAGTCGGCACGCTGGGACAGCTGGAAGCCCGGCTCGTCGCCCGCGGGCCCGATCCCGACCCGGCCGGAGCCGGTGATCACTTGACGGGACACCAGGAACGGCGTCAGCCCGGCGATGACGGCCGAAAAAGGCGTCTGTCGGCTCATCAGATAGTTCTCGTGCGACCCGTAGGAGGCACCCTTTCCGTCGACGTTGTTCTTGTACAGCTGCAGCTTGGCCGCACCCGGCACGCTGGCCACGTGGCGGGCGGCGGCTTCCATCACCCGCTCGCCGGCCTTGTCCCAGACCACCGCGTCCAGCGCGTCGGTGCACTCCGGCGCGGAGTACTCCGGGTGCGCGTGGTCGACGTAGAGCCGCGCGCCGTTGGTCAAGATCATGTTGGCGGCACCGACCTCGTCCGCGTCGACGACCGGCGGCGGGCCGGCCGAGCGGCTCAGGTCGAATCCGCGGGCATCGCGCAGCGGCGATTCCACCTCGTAGTCCCAACGGGTGCGCTTGGCGCGCTGAATGCCGGCGGCGGCCGCATAGGCCAAAACCGCCTGCGTCGAGGTGAGAATCGGGTTGGCAGTCGGGTCTGACGGCGACGAAATGCCGTACTCGACCTCCGTCCCGATGATCCGTTGCATGCCCTCAAGCCTAGGCCCGGCGACGATGCGACCTCCCCAGCGGGGCGAAGGGGCGAGCCGGTGAATTCGGGCTTAACCCGGATCCACAGCCTGGGACACGTCATTGACGCAGGTGAAAGAAGTGATTAACTTCACCGTGGTGTCCACCGACCCCACGACCGGCCTGTCCGGAAAACGCTACGGCGAAGTCCTTCTGGTGACGCCGGGCGAGGCGGGGCCGCAGGCCACCGTCTACAACACCTACCCACTCAACGACTGTCCGGCCGAGTTGTGGTCGAAGCTCGACGCGCAGGCCATCGCGACCGAAAACGGCGCTGCCACAGCGCTTCTCAACGGACCGCGGTACTGGCTGATGAACTCCATTGAAAAGGTGTCCCAGGGCCCGCGGATCATCAAAAACTTCGGCGGGATCGACATGATCCTGCAGGCCACGGTCTTGCTGACAGCGATGAACCCGGCGCCCTACACCGCAAATCAGGTCAACCGCCACACCGTCTTCACCTTCGATGCCGCTGAAGAGGTCTACGAACTGCAAGACCCCGCTTTCCGACGCTGGGTGATGCAGACCTGGAGCCAGATTGTCGATCCCGACCTGTCACGGGCCGACCTGCGACAACTCGGTGAGCGGCTCGACTTGCCAGAAGGATGGACCTACCAGGCACGAGTGCTGGAAAGCCCATTGCGCATCGATACCACCAACCGCGCCGCCTTGGTTCTGCAGGACGACCTGACCAACAGCTATTCGCTGATAACCGACTGAACCGGTAGCTACAGGTACTGGCCGAGGTTGGACTCGGTGTCGATAGCCCGGCTGGCACTCGACGACTTGCCGGTGACCAGCGTGCGGATGTAAACGATCCGCTCACCCTTCTTGCCCGAGATCCGGGCCCAGTCATCGGGATTGGTGGTGTTGGGTAGGTCCTCGTTCTCGGCGAACTCGTCGACGATCGAGTCGAGCAGGTGCTGGATGCGCAGACCCGGCTGACCGGTCTCCAACACCGACTTGATCGCGTTCTTCTTCGCCCGGTCAACGACGTTCTGGATCATCGCGCCAGAGTTGAAGTCCTTGAAGTACATGACTTCTTTGTCGCCGTTGGCGTAAGTGACTTCCAGGAACCGGTTGTCGTCGATCTCGGCGTACATCCGGTCCACGACCTTCACGATCATCGCCTCGATGCATGCCGTGCGGTCGCTGTCGAACTCGGCGAGGTCGTCGGCGTGCACCGGCAGTGACTCGACCAAGTACTTCGAGAAGATGTCTTGCGCCGCTTCGGCATCCGGCCGCTCGATCTTGATCTTCACGTCGAGACGCCCGGGCCGCAGGATCGCGGGGTCGATCATGTCCTCGCGGTTGGAGGCGCCGATCACGATGACGTTCTCCAGGCCCTCCACGCCGTCGATCTCACTCAGCAGCTGTGGCACGACCGTTGTCTCGACGTCGGAAGACACCCCGGTGCCGCGGGTGCGGAAGATCGAGTCCATTTCGTCGAAGAACACGATCACCGGCGTGCCTTCGGACGCCTTCTCGCGGGCCCGCTGGAAAATCAGCCGGATGTGACGTTCGGTCTCGCCGACGAACTTGTTCAGCAGCTCCGGGCCCTTGATGTTCAAAAAGTACGACTTGGCCTCGCGCGCGTCGTCGCCGCGAACCTCCGCCATCTTTTTGGCCAACGAGTTGGCAACGGCCTTGGCGATCAACGTCTTACCGCAACCGGGCGGGCCGTAGAGCAGCACACCCTTGGGCGGGCGCAGCGCATATTCCCGGTACAGCTCCTTGTGCAGGAACGGCAGCTCCACGGCGTCGCGGATCTGCTCGATCTGGCGGCCCAGGCCCCCGATGTCGTTGTAGGTGACGTCGGGCACCTCTTCCAGCACCAGGTCCTCGACTTCGGCCTTGGGAATGCGTTCGAATGCATACCCGGCCTTGGTGTCGACCAGTAGCGAGTCACCGGGACGCAGCTTGCGGGGCCGCTGGTCGTCGTTGAGAGCGTCGGGGTGACCGTCGGGCAGATCCTCGGCGACCAGCGGGTCGGCCAGCCACACGATGCGTTCCTCGTCGGCGTGTCCGACGACCAGGGCCCGGTGCCCGTCGTTGAGAATCTCGCGCAGTGTGGAGATTTCACCAACCGATTCGTAGGTGCCGGCCTCGACGACAGTTAAAGCCTCGTTGAGCCGAACCGTCTGGCCCTTCCGCAAAGACTTGACGTCGATGTTGGGCGAGCAAGTCAAGCGCATCTTGCGCCCGGAGGTGAACACGTCGATGGTGTCGTCGTCGTGGGCTAGCAACAACACGCCGTAACCGCTCGGCGGCTGTCCGAGCCGGTCGACCTCTTCGCGTAGCGCCAGCAGTTGCTGCCGGGCTTCCTTGAGCGTTTCCATCAGTTTGGAATTGCGCGCCGCGAGCGAATCGATTCGGGCTTCGAGCTGGTGAATATCGCGGGGGCTGCGCGCTACGCTCTGCGTTGCGACGGCAGTGTCGAGTTGCTCGCGCAATATCGCCGCCTCGCGCCGGAGCTCCTCCAACTCGGCCGCATCCTCGCCGGACAGGTCGGGGTCGCGCGGGCTACCGAACATTTCGCGCTCTGACTCACCCATGGTGCGCTCCTTTCCCGCTCCCGAAAGTGGTGCGGCGGATACGTCAACGCTACCGGCGATTTCCAATTCCTGCGGGAACTCGAAATGGGGCACACTGGCATCAGCGTTAACATCATGTTGAACTTGCCTGATCGAGAGGACATCTGTGAGCGTGAAATCCCTAGCCACGGGCGTGGCGGCGGTCGCCGCAATCGGCGCGGCGGCTGCGGGTGTGACCTGCATTGCATCTGTTACCAACGCGTTGCCTCAGGTTAAGCCGGTCGTTTTCAGCGCGCCACTGCCGCTCGACCCGGTCGTGCCCGGCGCCGATGTGCCCACGCCCGACCAGCTGGCCACCGTTCTCAACACGCTGCAGGACCCCAGCGTCTCGTTCGCCAACAAGGGCTACCTCGTCGAGGGCGGCATTCCGTTCCCGGCCTCCATTGCCGACCACGAACTGCAAAAGGCAGCCGCCAAGGGCAGCGTGCCACTGACGTTCAACATCACCAACATCGCGCCCGTCGGTCCGGCCGCAGCGTCGGCCAGCATCACGGCGACCGGCCCACACCTGGCACCGACGGTGGAGAATCTCACGTTCGTCGATCAGGGCGGCTGGAAGCTATCGCATGACTCGGCGATGACGCTGATCCAGTCGATACGTTCTTCGGGCCACTGACACGGCTGGATGGGCCGACACCTCACCGCGGTCCTAAGCGCCGCCACCATGGCGGCGGCGCTCGGCCTTTCGGGGTGTTCGGGCGATGAGCACGGTACCTCGCCGGACGCTGTGCCGCCGGCGTCGGCGTCGCTGACGTCGACGGCGGCCGCACAGGTCGCTCCGCTGCCGCGGCCCGATGCCCTGGCCAACGTGTTGTACCGGCTGGCCGATCCGTCGGTGCCCGGCAGTCAGAAACTGAACCTGGTCGAAGGTGCCGGCCCAGACAATGCTGCCGTGCTTGACCAGTTCGCCATGGCGCTGCTCAACAACGGCTTCGCGCCGATGAAGTTCGATGTGCGAGATGTCGCATGGTCAGACCGGGATCCGGCCGACGTGGTGGCTAACGTGAAGGTCAGCTCGCCCAATCCCGGCGTGTCCAACTTCTCCTTTCCGATGGAATTCGCGCCATACCAGGATGGGTGGCAGCTATCGGCGCGAACCGCCGACGTGCTGCTGGCTTTCGGGACCGCTCAGGTCGCGCCTCCGGTGTCCAGACCGGGACACTGACCCGGCGATGTGGATCGGGTGGCTCGAGTTCGATTTGCTGCTCGGTGACGTGCGCTCGCTGAAGCAGAAGCGATCGGTGATCCGCCCGGTGGTGGCGGAGTTACAGCGAAAGTTCAGCGTGTCGGCCGCCGAAACCGGGTCGCATGAGCTCTACCGACGGGCGGGCATCGGGGTGGCGATGGCGTCGGCCGACCGCGGCCATGCCGTCGATGTGCTCGACGCAGCCGAACGGCTGGTGGCCGCCCACCCCGAGTTCGAAGTGTTGTCGGTGCGCCGTGCGATCCAGCGCAGCGATGACTAACCGGGCCTAGCCCCGGCTTAACGCTTGCGGCGTAGTGGAGTCGGCGCGACGGTGTTTGGAGCCAGTCGACGCGCAGACACCAGGAATCCGGTATGGCCGCGCATGTTGTGCTGCGGGCGCACCGCCAATCCGACGACGTTCCAACCTCTTTGCAGCGTCTCCCAGGCGCGCGGCTCGGTCCAGCACTGCTGGTCGCGCAGCGCCTCGACTGTCTTCGAGAGCTGGGTGACGGTGGCCAGGTAGACGATCAGCACACCGCCGGCGACCAGGACCCCCGACACGGTGTCGAGCACCTCCCACGGCGCGAGCATGTCGAGCACCACCCGATCGACCGAGCCGGCGGCCAGATCAGCGTCGGCGACATCGCTGATGATCAGTTGCCAATTGGTGGGGGCGCAGCCAAAGTACGTCTCGACATTGCGACGGGCATGTTCGGCGTGGTCGGCGCGCACATCGTAGGAGATCACCCGCCCATCCGGGCCGACCGCACGCAGCAGCGAACAGGTCAGCGCCCCGGAGCCGGCACCGGCCTCCAACACTCGGGCGCCGGGAAAGATGTCACCCTCGAGCACAATCTGAGCGGCGTCTTTGGGGTAGATCAACTGGGCACCGCGCGGCATCGACATCACATAGTCCACCAGCAGCGGACGCAACACCAGGAATGGGTCACCGTTGGTCGATTTGACCACGCTGCCCTCCGGCAGTCCGATCACCGCGTCGTGCGCGATCGCGCCGCGGTGGGTGTGGAATTCACCGCCGGCGCTGAGCAGCATCGTGTAGTGCCGACCTTTGACGTCGGTGAGCTGCACACGGTCGCCCACGGCGAACGGCCCGGTAGCAGACACAGCTGTCTAGCCTGCCAGCAGACGCGCAGGGAAAGGTGCGCGGGGTTGTCCGAATTACGACTGTGGAGTCGGAGATGCCGCGCGGAAGTGAGCTGGTTGCTGGCGTGGCAGCGTGGAGTTGTCGGTGGCGTTTGCAAGTATGCAGTGTATGGCTGGGCCGAAGGTGACACGTCGGATCGACAATCCGGTTGTAGCCGCCGCGCCAGCGGGGGTGCGAATTCGCACCCGGATACATCCGAGTGGCGCCGAGGCGGCGGCTCTGGCCGCGATCGGGCGCCTTCTCGGATCGGTGTACCGGGGTGAATTGGCCAGGCGGATTCGGCTGGGCCGCTTGGATTGTAGATCTCAGGCAGTGTGGCGTGCGGATCGCAAACGGACGCTCACGGTTCTGTCGTCGTCGCGGTGGGCGGGGGCGATCACCCGCGCTGTAGAGGACCAGTTCCAGTTGGGGATCCGCGGTTTGGTTGATCACATCGCCGATCTGCGGGCCGCGTTGGCGGTGCTCGAGCAGCGGTGCGCGCTTCGCCCAGGTCAGCTGGCGCCGATTCACGACGGCGACGAAGCACCCAACTGGGTTGGGCGATCGCCCCGTCGGGGCTATCGTAATGCGGCTGAGCGGTTCGCCAAGACCCGTCGGCTGGCGGCGCTACGCGACCGCCTCGCGAGGGGTGAACGTGCGCTGGCGGTGGGACGTCCGTCGGTTGTGGTGGGCGGGAAACGCTTGTGGCGCAACCGCAATCACCTCGATGCCACAGACATGTCCGAACGGCAGTGGTGGGACTGTTGGGACGCGGCGCGGCTGTTCTTGACCGCCGACGGTGAGTCGGGCAAGGCCGGGGGTAACGAGACCATTCGCATCGGCAACGATGGCCGATTGCGGATCAAAACGCCAGCGGCCCTAGTCAGCCAGTTCGGTTCGCACGTGGTGATCGCCGAGCCGATACGGTTCGTCCACCGCAGCGACGAATGGGAGCCACGCATCATCACGCGACGATCGGTGCGGTACGACATTAGCTTTGATCCCGCCCGTCAGCGTTGGTACCTCGATGCGTCCTGGAAAACCGCGCCCGAGCCCATACCCCCGCTCGATGAACTACGCCAGGGTCGCGTGCTTGCTGTGGACCTCAACGAGGGCCACCTGGCCGCCTGTGTTCTCGATGCGTCGGGCAATCCGATCGGCGACCCAGTCACTATCGAGGTGGTCACTGCAGGACTGTCGGCGTCGCGGCGTGACGGCCGGCTGCGCGCGGCAGTCACCGCCCTGCTGAATCATGCGCAAGTACAGGGCTGCTCGGCGGTGGTGGTTGAGAACCTCGACTTCGCGGACGCTCGGGCCACCGGGCGGGAGACCCTGGGCCGCGGCATGCGCGGCAAAAGGTTGCGCCGCACGGTAGCCGGTATCCCCACCGCCAGGTTCCGCGGGCGTCTCACCGGCATGGCAACCCGCCGCGGGATCGCCGTGATCGGTGTGGACCCCGCGTACACCAGCCGCTGGGGCAAGCAGCACTGGCGTCAACCCCTACAGCAGCAGACTTCCGATCCATCCACGGTCACCGGCCATCACGGTGCGGCGGCTGCGATCGGCAGACGTGGCCTTGGTTTGGCGATCAGGCGACGGCCGACAGGACCCCGCAGCGGACAGCGGACAGCTGCGGGCACACCACCGACCAGGCCCGATCGACACCGGACCCACGTAACTGGTAGGTGTGGCAGTTCCGGCCCACCCACATCCCCCGAGGGGCGCGGGTCCGCCGGACAACACCCATCCACCGCGGCCAAGACCGTTCGGGCCGCCCAGGACTCACTCCTGCTCACTAACCAGGAACGGTTGTCCGACCTCGCCCCTAGGCTGCGGATATGAGCAGCGAACCGGGCAACACACCCCGCCCGGCATCACGACCGGCACTGTCGCCGTCGCGAGCGGCCGACTTCAAGCAATGCCCGCTGCTCTACCGGTTCCGGGCCATCGATCGCCTGCCTGAGCCGCCGTCAACGGCACAACTGCGGGGCTCGGTGGTGCATGCCGCTCTGGAGCAGCTGTACAACCTGCCCGCAACAGAACGCGGCCCGCAGACCGCCGACGCACTCGTCGGCCCGGCTTGGGAGCAGGTGATCGCCGGGGAACCCGAGCTGGCCACCGTGCTGGACACCGAGCAACAGACCCAACTCCTCGACGAGGCCCGTGCCCTGCTGTCCGGCTACTACCGGTTGGAAGATCCGACCCGGTTCGACCCGCAAAGCTGCGAGCAGCGTATCGAGGTCGAGCTTGCCGACGGCACACTGCTGCGCGGGATCATCGACCGGATCGACGTGGCCACCACCGGTGAGTTGCGGGTCGTGGACTACAAGACCGGCAAGGCACCTCCCGAAGCAAAGGCCCTCGCTGAGTTCAAGGCCATGTTCCAGATGAAGTTTTATGCGGTCGCGTTACTGCGATCGCGGGGCGTGTTGCCGACGCGGCTGCGGCTGATCTATCTGGCTGACGGCCAGCTGCTGGACTATTCCCCCGACGAAGATGAGCTGCTGCGGTTCGAGAAGACGCTGATGGCGATTTGGCGGGCAATTCAATCTGCCGGTGCGACAGGCGATTTCAGACCCAGGCCGTCACGGCTATGCGACTGGTGCGCGCACCACGCGCACTGCCCCGTCTTCGGCGGCACGCCGCCGCCCTACCCGGGTTGGCCGAAGCATCCTGACGAAGGCGATGCCGACGCCGTTCTGCAGCGGGCAGACCCGGCGGCGTAACCCTTACTGCAGCGGCGACATCTCCTGCAGCATCGTCGGTATCAGCTCGCTGACCGTCGGGTGGATGTGCATGGTGCGCGCCAGCGTGGTGTAGGGCGCCTTCGCTGACATCACATCCAGGATTTCGTGGATGGCCTCGTCGCCACCGACGCCGAGGATGGCCGCTCCCAGGATCTGCTGCGTTTGGGCATCGACTACCACTTTCATAAAGCCTTGTGTCTCACCCTTTTCCACCGCACGGCCGACTCGGGTCATGGGCCGTTGACCGACCAGCGCAGGGCGGCCCGACGCACGAACCTGTTCGACGGTCATTCCGGCCCGACCCAGCGGCGGGTCGATGTAGAGCGCATAGGTGGGGATACGGTCGCTGACCCGGCGTGGGTCGCCGTCGAGCAGGTTGGCCGCCACGATTTCGAAGTCGTTGTAAGAGGTGTGGGTGAACGCGCCCTTGCCGTTACAGTCACCCATCGCCCAGATGTTCTCGGCGCTGGTTTTCAGTTGATCATCGACGGTGATGTATCCCCGGCCGTCGGTTTGGACACCGGCGTGCTCGAGACCGAGGTCGTCGGTGTTGGGCCGCCGCCCGACCGCCAGCAGCAGATGACTACCGGCTATCGACGCAGCACCGGCCCGCGGTGTCACCTCGAAGCCTCCAATATCTTTGTCCCGCTTAGCTATCCGAATGTCAGCAGCATCGACGACGACATCGATGCCCTCGTTTTGCAGGATCGACTTGATGGTGTCCGAGACGTCGTGGTCTTCGCGGGATGCCAGCCGTGGCCCCTTCTCGACGACGGTCACCCGGGCACCGAAGCGGCGATACATCTGGGCGAACTCGAGCGCGATGTAGCTACCGCCGATGATGACCAGATGGTCGGGCACGGTATCGAGTTCGAGGATCGACACATTGGTGAGGAACTCGACGTCGCTGAGCCCGGGGATGTCGGGCACCACGGCACGCCCACCAACGTTGAGGAAGATCCGCTCGGCTTGCAGCACCTCGTCGCCGACGCGAAGCGTGTGCGGGTCCTCGAAACGAGCGTGCCCGCGGATGACGGTGCAGCCGTCCATTCCCGTCAGCCAGTCTTCGACACCCTTGCGGTCGCCCAGCATGATCTCGTCTTTGCGCGCTTTGACTTTCGCCATGTTCACGCT